>CAZDHN010000193.1:0-9845 GCA_964505115.1 uncultured Planctomycetaceae bacterium | reverse complement strand
GACGAACCCCGAAATGGCGGCCGGCAATTTCAGCACGGACACGCCCAACGCCGGCGACTACGTGTACCAAAACCTCATCAACTACGACGACGGCAACGTAATTCCCGGCGGGGTGTTTTGACCGGGCCCGAGACCGGTGAAATACCGTTCTTCCCGGGGTGTTCCCGAGACCCGTGAACGGTTACGTTACCACAATTGGAGGACCCGACGATGAGAAGTAGCATTATCACCAAGACCTTTGTTGCAATCGGAGTCGCGGTATCCATGCTTGCGTTGCTTCCAGCAGCGCAGGTATCGCCGGCAAGCGCCGATGTCGCAAAGGCGGGCCCGCTGCGCGTGGGCTGGGGCATGACGGACCTGACGCCCGATCTGCCGGTTCACCAGGCGGCGTAGCCGGGCGGAGGTCAACTGGGAAATGTCGAATCAGAATTATCCGAAAACAAACTGAGAGGAAAGGTTGATATCATGGGAAAGCAAAATCCTGGAACAACATCGCGACGGGACTTCCTAGGAACGGTTGTTCTGGGCGCGGCCGGGGGCGGATTGACGAATTGCTGTCGTGCGGAGGAGACCCCAGAAGGTGGAACCGCCGCGATACCCGCGGGATCCACGTCCTTAAACGACTTCTGCTTCACCCAGCCGTTTGACGGCGGCGTCATCCACGAGCAGTGCAGGCCTCCCGTCCTGGGAACCGAGACGGGCCCCGACGGCAAGAAGATGTTGAAGATCCAGGTCACCGGCTCCGTGCCGCCGGGCGGAGAACTGGAGGTATTCACGACGGACGGTCGGAAGATTCCGGTGAGTGTTGAAAACGGCACGTTTCGCGGAACCGCGCTTCTGAAAGGCCGGTTCACGGAGATCAAGGCCCGGCTGACGACCGGCGGCGCGGTCCGGGAAATCCGCACCCGGCCGATCTGGGTGAGGAACTCGTACAAGCGTTTTCAATGCTACATAGACGATAACAGTTTCTTCTTCCGCGACATTCTCAAAAAGGATTACAAAAGCATTTTCGATTGTTTCTATCTGGCGAAACTTCGCCAACTGCACCGCGAGTTCGGTGCCAAGATCAATCTGAATTGTTTCAATACAACACCGGAGCGGGATTTCCGGCTTTCGATGTTTCCGGACAAATACAAATCCGAATTCGAGGACAACGCGCACTGGCTCCGGCTGGCGTTTCATTCGGAAAATGAATCTCCCGCCATTCCGTACAAGAACGCGACCCCGAAAAAACTCGCCGCCGATTTCGATCTGGTTGCCGGGGAGCTCAAACGGATCGCCGGCTCGGCCTACAATACCGGTCTGCAGATCCATTTTGCGGACATCCCGCCGAGCTGCTACAAGGTGCTTGCCGACCGCGGCGTCAAGATGCTGGCGACCAGGGGCAGGAAATTCGGCTCGAAGGAGCGGAAGCTCTGCGACTATCATCTGCCCGACCACGTCCTGAACTACCTCTGCGACAATCAGGGTTGGATGCATTTCGAAAGCGGTTTGATCTTCTACAGCGCCTCGACCGGCACTCGCGAGTGGACCCCGCTGAAGAAGACTGCTGCCGGAATCCTCAAGCGGATCGAGGTGCCCAGGAAGAGCCATCTGATCAACGTCGGGGGGCACGAGCAGTATTGGTGGCCGTTCTACAAGAACTTCGTTCCCGACAATTACGAACGTTACGCGGCGGCATTCCGCTTCGTTCTGGATCGGGGCTACAAACCGATCTGGATCCAAGACGGCTTCTTCGGCGGCGCGGAATGAAGGCAATGGGGTCAGACCTTGAATAGTGAATAAGGGCCGGATGACCGAGCGTCCCCGGCCTATCGGATTCGAGTCGCGAGGCTGGGTGTCCCTTACGGATAATCGCTACAAGATAATCGGCAAGGCAGAAGGCCCTTACGAGTTGTACGATCTGCTTGAAGAGCCCAAGGAAGAGGTCGACCTCGCGGCCACGCATCCCGAGATCGTCAAGCAGATGACGAAAACCCTCGAAGCCTGGCGGGAATCGTGCAGTCGAAGCAACGCGGGCAAGGATTACCGAGGACATGGTTGGCAATTCTCTCCTGATTGACAACGTGGCTTATCGCGGCGGGAAGAGACTCCAGTGGGATGCGGCAAAGCTCAGAGCGACCAACTGTCCCGAGGCCGACAAGTTCATCCGCCGCGAGTACCGCCAGGGCTGGTCGCTACGGTAGGCCTAGCCATGGACCCAATGGACTATCGAGGACGAAATGGGTCCAAGTTCGGCGCCGCCCCCGGCCCGTTCTAGACGCCTATCTCCAGAAATGGGGGCCGGCTAAAGCGGCAACTCCACTTGAACAAGCGTTCCCTTGCCGGGCATGCTGTCGACGGTGGCATGCCCGCCCAGCAATCTGGCTCGCTCCTTGATGCCGCCGATGCCGAAAGATGTTTCCGCTATGTTGTTTGGGTTGAAGCCGACGCCCCAATCTTCGACTTCGATGCGAATCCGACTATCCTGCTGCGTCAATCTGACCTGCACCTTGCTGCTTTCACTGTACCGACAAGCGTTCGTAACACTCTCTTGAACGATACGGAAGATGGCATTTTCGAGCAGCGGCTCCAGTCGACCGAATCTGGCGTCGAACACAAAGCCACACTCCACGCCTTCTTGTATGCTTGGGTCATGAACGAGATGCTCGATGGCGGCTATAACTCCCGCCTCGTCAAGAATCGGCGGACGCAGCCCGCTGATCAAACGCCGCGCCTCGCCCATGCTCCAGGAGAGAAGCTCCAGGCCCCGTTTGTAAGCTTTTGCCGCCGCCTTGGGATCTTTGTCCTTCAATTGCGAAGCGACTTCCAACTGCATCTTTGCCCCGGCAACGTGCTGGGTGAAGCCGTCATGGATTTCGTAGGCCGTGAGCCTTCGGTCGCGGTCGCTGGATGCCAGCAGGCGTCGCAGTGTTGCCTGTTCTCGCTGGACTGCTTTCTCCGCCCTCTTTCGCTCGCTGATATCGCGCACGACCGCTTGAAGCACCGTCTTGCCCTTCAACTCCATTCTACTGAGGAGGACATCCGCGAAGAAAGTGCTGCCGTCAGCCCGACAATGCAGCCACTCGAACTGGGCTGTTCCGGTCTCGATAGCCAAAGCGATCATCGCTTTGGCCGCCGTCCGTGAATCGCTTCCATCCGGTTGCCTGGGCGGGGACAACTCGCTAGGGTGCTTTCCGATGAAGTCCTCGCGAGTGGAGCACCCAAACACCTTCAGCGTGGCATTATTGCACTCGAAGAAGCCCTGCTCGTCCAGGAGCATGACGGCATCACTGGTTGACTCGAAGAGGGTACGAAACTTCGCCTCGCTGTCTCCCAGCTCGGCCGTCCGCTCTTCAACCTTCTTCTCCAGCTCGTCGCAGGCTTCCTGCAAAGCCTTTTCCAGTTGCTTGAGTTCGGTGATATCGGTGGCGATGATGGTGGCGGCAACGACTTCCTCGTTCGCTTTCACGGGACTGACGCGGTTGGTAAACCACAAAGAACCGTAGACGTCAAGAGACCGGACCTCATAAGTGGTGGGCTGGCCGGTGCCAAAGACCTTCGCCAAATTAGCTTTGATGGTGCCACGGTACTCTTCAGGCACGAGCTGATCTATCTGTGTCCCGATAACATCCTCTCGCTTGGCTCCCGACAGCGTGTGATTGATAAAAAGAATTCTTCCCTCCCGGTCCACGGTAAGGATGACATTAGGAGCGTGTTCCACCAGCGAACGCCAGTTCGCTTCGGAGGCGGCCAGTGCTTCCTCGGTTTGCTTCCGCTCGGTGATATCCTCTCCCGAGCCTAGCATGCCAACGATTGCACCGGCTTCATCTCTGAGAATCCCGTTGTGCCACGAGATGAGCCTCTCTTCTCCGGATTTTGCGATCACGGGATTCTCGTAATGCTCCGTGTTTGCATGGTCACCGGCTATCAACTGCTCAAATACGGACCGCACTTTGCCGCGTATCCGTTTCGGCAGGCAAGTGTCGAACCAGTTGCAGCCGACAAGTTCTCCTTCCTCATATCCAAGGACTTCATGCCCCTTGCGATTCAATAGCGTGATATTGCCTGCTTTGTCGAGGACGACCAGCATGGTACCGGCCATGTCCAGGTATCCCTGGGCTCGGTTGCGTTCCTCCCGCAACTGGGCTTCCACTTGTCTTCGGCCGAGGACCCGCTGCCACTGCCGCAAGGCACGCTCGACAATGTGCGGGATGTCGGCAAGCATGGCCTCCGACTTGACCACGTAATCCAAGGCCCCCGCTTCAATCGCTTCAACCGCCGCCTGTTTGTCGCCGGCATCGGTCATTATGAGCAGGGGAAACGCCGGCTCTTCAGCGCCGTCGGGCAAGAGGTCCGTTCCCTTTCCGTCGGGCAGAAGCAGGTCGGCAATTACCAAGTCGGGAGAGAACTTCCCAAGATAGCCCCGGGCCTCTTTCAACGTGGCCGCCACCGTCACTTCCATCCCGCCTTGGGACTCGAAGGCACGGCACGCCAGACCGGCATGAGCCCCCTCTTCCACCAAGAGAATTTGGACAGTCTTGTCGTTCATTGGCGTTCCCGCTGATGCTCCGAAGCCAATCCCCGTACGGCGAGGGAAATCTTCGGTATCAAGATACACTATCTACAAATAGTCCCCGCGTCCTTTGCTGTCAAGCACTTGCGTCGTTTGTCGCGGAGCCCGACGCCGGGCTGAAATTGCGGATTTCCACACTCAGCGATGACGCGACAACGGACATATTGAGGGCGCAACTGCTACAATTGCCGGATGGAGTCGCCTTTGCACCGAAGTCTCCAAATCCTATCGCCCTTAACGGAGTGTGCCCGATGACCGGCCAACGCTATGCGGTCGTTTCGATTTTGCTCGCCGCTCTGCTTCACGCCGAGCTCGCCCGGGCCGGAGACGACACGCCGACGAAGCATGCGCTGCTCGTCGAGGCCGAGGCCTTTGACGATTACGGGGGATGGGTAGACGACTCGCAGTTCATCGACCAGATGGGCTCGTCGTTTCTTCTGGCCCACGGGCTGGGCGTGCCGGTTGAAGACGCAACGACAACGGTCGAGTTTCCCGCCAGCGGAACCTATCGAGTGCTGGTTCGTACCCGCGATTGGGTCGCCACCTGGAACGCCCCCGGAGCACCGGGCCGGTTCGAGCTGATCGTGGCGGGAAAGAAACTCGACACGACCTTCGGCACCCGGAGCGCCCGTTGGCATTGGCAAGACGGTGGCACCGTCAAGATCAGCGACAAGAACATCAAACTTGCCCTACACGACATAACCGGGTTCGAGGGCCGCTGCGACGCGATCTTGTTCACCACCGCGACGGACTTCACGCCGCCCGATGACGCCCGTAAGTTGGCCCGATGGCGTTGCGGCCTCTTGGGCATTTCCGAGGAGCCGGAAGAGGCGGGCCGGTTCGATCTGGTCGTGGCCGGCGGTGGTATAGCGGGCACGTGCGCGGCGATCGCGGCTGCGCGGCTGGGGTTGGACGTGGCCCTGATCCAGGACCGTCCCGTGCTGGGCGGCAACAACAGTTCCGAGGTCCGCGTCTGGCTGCAAGGCTGGCGGAACAAGGAGCCGTATCCGCGCGTCGGCGAAGTCGTTCGCGAGTTGGAACAGAAACACAAGGCCCACTACGGCCCGACCAATACGGCTGAGCTGTACGAAGACGATAAGAAGCTGGCCGTCGTCCGAGCGGAGCCGAAGCTGCGGCTCTTTCTGCTGCATCGGGCAACGGCCGTCGAGCGCGACGGCCCGCGGATTACGGCCGTGATCGCCCGGCAGACCCGAACCGGCGCCCGCCGACGTTTTTCCGGCCGATGGTTTGCCGACTGCACGGGTGACGGCTGCGTGGGCTTCCTGGCCGGTGCCGACTACCAGATGACCGAGAAGGGCCACATGGGTCGCTGCAACTTGTGGAACGTGGCCGAGACCGACCGGCCGCAACCCTTCCCCCGTTGCCCTTGGGCGTTGGACTTGAGCGACAAGCCCTTTCCCGGCCGCGGCGCCGACCGGCGCGGCATTACGGCCTTGGGCGGTTGGTATTGGGAGAGCGGGTTCGAGCACGATCCGTTCGAGCGGTCGGAGTCGATTCGCGATTGGAACTTCCGCGCCGCTTACGGGGCCTGGGACGCCTTGAAGAATGTCGATCGTGCCTATCCGAACCACCGATTCAACTGGATGGCCCACATCGCCGGCAAGCGCGAGTCGCGCCGGCTACTCGGCGACGTGATTCTTTCCAAAGAGGATCTGCTTTCCAGCAAGAAGTATCCCGACGGTTGCGTTCCCACCGGTTGGTCGATGGACTTGCACCTGCCCGATTTGAAATACGAGAAGGGCTTCGAGGGCGACGCTTTCATCTCCGAAGCCACCTACACTCGCTACCCAACGCCCTACTGGATCCCCTACCGCTCGCTCTATAGCCGAAACGTCCCCAACCTGTTCATGGCCGGGCGGGATATAAGCGTTACGCACGACGCGCTCGGTTCGACCCGGGTGATGCGGACGGGCGGTTGCATGGGCGAGATTGTGGGCATGGCGGCGTCGCTATGCAAGCGGTTCGACGGCAACCCGCGCGACGTCTACGCCAAGCACCTCGCCGAACTTCAGACGCTCATGCGTCAGGGCCTGGGCAAGCTCCCGCCGGAAGAGCCGCCGGCCAATAAGTACTCAAAGTGTAAGCGGAAGTGAAAAATGGGGACTGGCTCCGAGCCTGAAGCACATCGCATTCTCGCAAAAACGGTTGCCGCGAGGTGCCTGTCCCCTTTTTTCACGTTGCATGCCAATGGCCCGTCTGAAGAAGCGGGAAGATCGACTACGGTAGGTCGTCTTCGCTCAGGTTTATGGGCAGTTCAACAACGACCCGCGTGCCTTGGCCGGGTGTGCTTTCGATAGCGGCAATCCCTCCGAGCACTCTGGCTCGCTCGCGGATCCCCGCCAAGCCGAAGCATCCTTCTTCCACGCTATCCGGGTCAAAACCGATTCCCCGATCCAGGACCTCGATCCGAACGCGGTCGCCGTCCTGGACAAGCATGATTTCCGCCGTCTCGCTCTTGCCGTGGCGGCAAACGTTGGTCAGACTTTCCTGGACAATCCTGAAAATGGCATTTTCAAGGAGCGGTTCCAGTCGCTTAAACTTGACGCTGCTATGGAACTCCACTGCGGGACCGTCCTGAGCCATGACATCATGGATCAGGTGCGCGATGGCAGCCACGATTCCCGCCTCATCAAGAATCGGCGGCCTCAACCCGGCTATCAGGCGGCGCGCCTCGGCCACGGACTCTCTCAGCAGATGAAGCCCGGCACTGTAGCAGTGCGACGCCTGGTGAGGATCTTCTTTCTGCAATTTCTCATACGCACCGAACTGCATCGTTGCGCCGGTCAGGTATTGCGCCAAGCTGTCATGAATCTCGTAGGCCACCAACTGACGCTCCCGGTCTTGTGCCTTCAGCATCTGCCGCAGGACTCGGTACTCCCTCCGCAGCGATTCTTCTGCTTTCTTGCGTGCCGTGATGTCGTGAAAAACACCGATGTTGCAACGCCGTCCATGGTAGTCAATGGCGGTGGTTGTTATATCGGCATAGAACAAGTTTCCGTTCTTCCGCAAAACCGGAATGCTCTCGGCAACGATCAGACGGCCTTCCGCTTGCGCCTGGAATTGTTCCAGGACGTTTGGCAGATCTTCCGGGCGATGAATATCCTTTACGGATAGGGACAGTAGTTCCTTCTCCGAGTAGCCGAGCATCCTGCCTAGCGCGGGGTTCGAGCGAACAAACCGCTTGGTTTCAATGTCCACAACCATAATCCCGTCAAACATCCCGCCATAAATGGCTTGAAGCTCTTCGTTGCTTTGGCGCAGTGCTTCCTGGGTGTGCTTGCGCTTGGTGATGTCTCGTGCGAGAGCCACGCGGGCTACCGGCTTCCCGGAAGCGTCTTGGACGACGGCACAAGATATCTCGCCGGCAAACTCTGTTCCGTCTTTTCGCCGGAAGGTGTACGGAACATCCCGAAGGTCGTCTTGCCCACGGAAATTGGCCATGAACTTCTCGTGTTCTTCCTCGGCGAGCAGGTCGAGCGGGCTTCTCCCGAGCAAATCCTCGATACGCTCATACCCCAACAATCCAAGTGTTCTCTGGGACGCGAAGGTAATTTGGCCTTCCAGGGTTGACATGATTACCGCGTCGGGCGAGGTTTCCACTAGCGTTTTGTATTTGTCCTCGCTCTTCCGCAGTGCTTCCTCGGCCTGCTTGCGCTTGGTGATATCACGGGCCACATGCACTGAACCGACCATTTGTTCCCGCTCGTCAAATAGCGGAGTCGTGGTGACCAGGAAGTCGCCCCCGAGGCGTTCCTCATACACTTCCACGGCATGGCCCTGGCGATCCGCCAAGGTGCGGGTGTATGGACAGAACGTCGGCGGCTGGGACAGCCCGTGTATGGCTTCATAGCAAATCTGCCCGATGCACTGCTCCGGCGTCAGGCCCAGCCGATCGGCCATTGATTGGTTGACTCGCAGAATCCGATAGTTATTGTCCAGTATGGCAATCAGGTCCGGCACGCTATCGAAAGTCCGTTCCCATTCTTGTTTCGCATGGAGGAGCGTCTGCTCGGCCCGACCTCGTTCGTTTTCAGATGCCTCCAACTCCGCGACCCGTCGCCGCATTTCCGTCAGTTCCGCGACCAGTTGCTTCTTGGTTTTGTTCTGGTCATTCATTTGGCTCGCCTCTAAAGAGGGGCTTTCGCGGGAAAACCAAGAAACGCCGGAGAGTTGTGGTGCGGATCGAGCATGGAGGAAGACTGTCCAGACAACTGAATTCTACCAGGAACCCCTCACTCTGAATAGCACAGACGTGGCTGGGTAGACCACTAAATGGGCCGTGTCCATGTTTTCCGCTCGCACTTCCGGCGAAATGGCCAAGCTGCCGGCCAGAAGACGGACTGGTCCACAACCTGATCGGGGACGGCTACAATAACCGCTGAATTCGAAAATTCATAAGCCATGAAAACTACAGCAATAGTGAACACCATGCTACTAACCTCAAAGATCGTTAAGTCTTTGGCAGAGTTCAGCGACTAACGGGAGCGGGTTCTCGCCTGGGTGCGGCAGCACCGGTTTGGTTGGCGGCCCCGCCGCCCTATGATGCAGACACTCCAGTTGCTCACCATCCTGACCTTGTTGAGTGCGTCAACCAATGCGGCGGAATCGCAACGTCCCAACATCGTCTTCATCATGACGGACGACCAGGGCTATGGCGACCTTGCCTGTCATGGCAATAGCGTGATCCAAACGCCGAACCTCGACAAGCTGCACGCCGAGTCCGTTCGCTTCACCAATTTTCACGTCGATCCAACCTGCTCGCCGACGCGGGGGGCGTTGATGTCCGGCAAATTTTCGCACCGGGCCAAAGTGTGGCATACCATCGCCGGTGGCAACCACTTGCGGGCAGGCGAAATGACCATGGCCGATGCCTTTAAGGCGTCGGGCTACCGTACCGGAATGTTTGGCAAATGGCACCTTGGGTCGAACTGCCCTTACCGTCCCATCGACCGCGGCTTTGACGAGTGGCTGGGACAGGGAGACGGCGGCACGGGCACGACCGACGACTACTTCACGAACGACCGAGTCGACGACCATTACTGGCACAACGGCGAGCGAGAAGTGCGGAAAGGATACGCCCCCGATGTGTTCTTCAACGCGGCCATTGATTTCATCAAAGACCGGGGCGAGGGCAGCCCCTTCTTCATCTACCTGAACACCTATGTTTCCCATACTCCGCACACCTTGCCCGACCGCGCGTGGGCAAACAAATATCGTTCATCCGGTTGAAGCGTAGCTGGGCCACGGGATCGCCAACATTAGGGTGCGT
>CAZDHN010000192.1:0-9849 GCA_964505115.1 uncultured Planctomycetaceae bacterium | reverse complement strand
GTCGTCGAACTGCCCCGGATACTTCCCCTGAATCCACTCAAACAGCGTCTTGGCCCCTTCGGTTCCGTAGGCCAACTCGCGTTGCCCATTCTCGGTAACCTAAAGGCTTGTGGACCAACTGCTTAGCTCGTCACATACTCCCCTCTCGACTATTCCACATTTTCTGTATTGTACCGGAAATCCCGCATGGTGCCAGGCGTTCCGTGACAGAATCCGTGACGCGGTTGCCGTCGTTGCCGCCTCAGTAGCGTTCGATACTCCGGCTTCCACAATACCCGCCATTGTTTCAAGGGCCATGTTCGGCGGAGATTCCCAATTTCAGAAACGACAGAAACCAGGTATCTCAAGGATTTGAAGGTCGGCTCAATAATTTGACCACACGGGCGCGATACTCTCCGCCCAGGACCCCGCCGCGGCCGCCCGACGCCTACTCGAACTGCTGGCTGCCACCCGCGTTCAGCCCAGGTAGGCGTCTTGCTCTTTGAGAATCTTTTGCAACTTGGGTACTTCGACTTGCCGGGGTAGGCATTTGTCCTGGACGGCCAGGGCGGCCGCGACACCGGCGGCATGGCCGGTGACGAAGCAGGGCGGAATCACCCGAAAAAGGTCGGCCATCTTGGCCTCGCCCGATATGCATCGACCGGCCGCCAGCAGGTTGTCGACCGTCTTGGGCACCAGCGTGCCGTAGGGGATCTGCCAGGCGGGGTTCTTGGAGTTCCATTCGCCGCCCACGCCAACGCAATCGGGGAACTTCTTCCTGGCCCCCACGTCGGCGAAACGGAGCTTGTGCTCGCCGTCCAACAGTCGGGAGATTCGCACGCCGAGCTGCGGAGCCGTCTCCATCAGGTAGACCTTTTCGTAGCCGGGCGTTTTGCGAAGCTTCTCGACGCTCTTCCAGATATGCCGGCGATGGTTCATTTCCAACCGGGTGAGGTCGGCCACGTTCAGCGCGTCAATATCGGGACCCCCCATATTCACCCAGTTGACGCCCTTGATGGGTGTAATCGAGCCCAGCCCCTTAAGCTTCTTGCCCGGCTTCAACTTCGACTTGTCGACCTTGTCGAGGTTCCCGATCCGCGAGACCAGCCCGACCCGGTACTTCAAGTGCTCGTATTCGGCCCCGGCCGCCGCGTAAAGGTCGCCGTCGCCGGTGCAGTCGACAACCACGTTCGCCAGGATGGCCTGCCGCCCCGACTTACTCTCGAACACGGCGCCCTTGACGTTTCGACCGTCGACGATTGCATCGACACCCCAGCAGTGCAGGAATACGTCGACGCCCGCCTCGCTGATCATCTCGACCATAACGTACTTCAGCGCCTCGGCGTCGACAGTGGGGTTTCCGCCCAGATGATGGTTGACGATACCCCGGTCGAGCTTGTCGAGCCGCTTCATCATCTCCTCGCCGATGCCACGCGTGACCTGCTTACCCTGGGCATACAGCCCGACCACGATCAGCACCAAGCCGCCGGTCCACAGCCCACCAAAACAGCCGTAGCGATCGACCAGCGTTACCTGGGCGCCCGTGCGTCGAGCGGCAAGTGCCGCTGCCACTCCGGCCGGGCCGGCGCCGACGACCAGCACGTCGGTCTTGTGCAGTACGGGCAGTTCGCGCTGGGGTTGGATCACCTTGCCGTCGACAATGCCGGCCGGGCTGCGTGACGTTTGCCCTTCCAGCTTTACTACTCTCCCAGCGCCTCCCTTGGGATCGTCGGCCCGGGCCGATCCAACCGTGCCGAAAGCCCCCAAGCCAGCGGCCAGCCCGGAAGCACCCAAAGTGCCGATCAAGTCTCTTCTGGAAATCTTGCGAGTCATGGCTTTGTCTCTCCTGGGGGCTTTGTCTATACGGTTCATGCGCCGGGCGTGGCGGAACGGTCGTGGTTGAAACGAAGCCGGCCGGGATTCACACTCGTGGAGTTGTTAGTGGTAATTACCATCATCGGCATCCTGATCGCATTGTTGCTGCCGGCCGTACAGTCGGCACGCGAGGCGGCCCGGCGGATGCAGTGCGGTAACAACCTCAAACAGATCGTGCTGGCGGCACACAATTTCCACGTCGCCAACGGCGTGTTTCCAATGGGGATCGAGACGTTTCCTCCGCCCCGGGTTTTCGGAGCGGGGCTCAAGGGATGGACGCACGCCATCCTGCCCTATCTGGAACTGCAGAACATAGACGACATCGAGGATTACGTCACCGGCACCGGCAACCCCCTTTGGTACACGAATAACGACGAGGCCCATAAGACCCGCATCGCGGCGTATCAATGCCCGTCGGACACGCTGGGCACGATCGATATGACCGGTGAACCGGTCCACGGCTGGTCACGCTCGAACTACACGGCCTGCTTCAGCGCCGACGGGCCGTGGATCAGCGCACCCAATGCCAATTGCTTCACGGGCTCTCAGTGGTCTCTCCCGGTCCCCGTGAACAGCTATCGAATCAAGGTCCTCGCCACTTGCGTCGCGTGGTCCTTGCGCTCAGTGGTCTCTCCCGGTCCCCGTGAACAGCTATCGAATCAAGGTCCTCGCCACTTGCGTCGAGTGGTCCTTGCGATTGGGACTCTTTTCGATACTGCCCGGGTGTTTGGCCGGTCTTCTTCTTGAAGAGAGTACACATATTCTCGACGTGAGTGAACCCGGCGAGTTGGGCAATCTTCTCCAACGGGTAGTCGGTATTGGTCAGGAATTGCCTCATGCGCTGGAGTTGCACGCGGATGATCTCGGCCTTCGGCAAACGACCGACGAGCCGGGCAAACCGGCGCTCCAACGTACTGCGAGAAACCTGCACGTGCTCGAGCACGTCTTCCACGCGGATGCCGTCGCAGGCGTGTTCTCGGATGAAGTGTACCGCGGTGGCGACGTCATGATCGGCAATCGCCGTCACGTCGGTCGATTGCCGCGTCACCACGCCCGCCGGTTCGACGAGCGTCGGTTCGGTCGGCAGGCATAGGCCGTTAATAATCCGATCCAGCAGCGCGGCCGCCTCGTAGCCGCACTTCCAGGTGTTCAAGTCGATGCTGGATAGCGGCGGGTTGCACAATTCGCACTGCACCTCGTCGTTACCCACGCCGACCACCGCCACCTCGTCCGGCACCGCGATGCCGAACTCCCCGCAAGCGTTGATTACCTGCTGGGCGCGGATGTCGTTGCAAGCCATCAACCCCAGCGGCTTGGGCAGTGGCCTGATCCAGGCCGCCACCGCCTCGGCGTGGAGCAGGTGCCTGGCCTCATTGGCGAACACACCCACCTCGCGCGGCCTGCGCGGCCCCTCGTGGACGCTCGTTTCGTATCCTGCCCGGCCCAGGTATTCCACGAAAAGCTCGCGGCGCTGTTCGTAATAGCCGACGCCGGCGAATCCGCAGTAGGCGAAGTGTTCGAACCCGCGCTCCAGCAGATGACCGATGGCCAGCCGGACCACGGCCTGGTGGTCGATCTTGATTGTCGGAATGCCGTCGGGTTCGAGCAAGCCGTTCGCGTTTACCGTGGGCAAGTTGAGGTGCCTGACTTGGCGGACCAGTTGGGGAGTGTGTGTCTGTATGAGGATGCCCTGTGCCCCCCATTCCCTCAGCCGCGACAACGGCGCGCCGCGCAGGGCCCATTCGTGGTGGTAGAACGACCACGGCCCGTGCATCCGCGCGTAGTCGGCAATGCCGCACAGCATGTCTCGCGCATAGGCGCGGGAGGATTCGATCAGCAGGGCGATCTTTAGTCGCTTCAATCGTTTGCGCATTTCAGTCCTGGAACGAGTAGGTTAGCATCCGATGGTCATACGAAACAGCATAACGGGACTCGCCGGGTTGCAACCTTAGACCGGACCATCTTACCGTTCACACTTGCGCATACATCTATTCTAGTCACTTGCCGGCCCGTCGCCATCCGAAAACCGGGCGATTGAGCCTGGGGGGGGGTGACGGAAATCGCTAAGAACTTTGACGGAAAATCAAATGGACAGCCCCCCGGCCGTGATTAGAATCAATTGCAGGTATGTTCCTGAACGTAACGGGGCAACAAATCACGGTTCTTATGGGAGTCGCATCATGGGGTACTCAAGCCCGAGACTGATCGCGTGGACAACCGTTGTGGCGGTCGTGATGACGACTTGCTGGGGAACACCGAGCCGGGCGGAGATGATACTTCGCCATACGGGCGCGAACGATCCAGCCACGGAAGGGTGGCGGTTCGATAGCAAGGGTACTGGCACCGTGACTACCACCGCGGTGTCGGACGACGAAGGATCGGGATACGACGCGTGGAGCATCCGCGACTACAGTACGACTGACTACGGCACGTACGGGCAAGATATCACTGCGCAAAATGCGAGTGATGCGATACTCAACGGTTGGGCTTTGCGGCTACGGCTGCGAGTGGTCGAAGATGACCTGAACCCCGGTATGTTGATTCGTTCATATGTCCATCTGGGAGGAAAGTTCTATTACTTAAAGTTCGGTTCCAACGGCGGCAAGCCTCAGGTCGGATTGCGTACGACTTCGTCGGCGACGACCATTATCACGGTCGACGACGCCAGCAACGGTTACCACCTTTACGAACTGGTATATGATCCGGACGAGGAAACGGCAGACCTGTTCGTCGACGGCGTCGTAAGGTACCCGGGCTACGGTGGCTATAACTACAACTACCCTGACGAATTGTCTTGGGGATCCGGAGCCGAGTCGCCGAGCGGGGGGACGGGGAACTGGAACCTGGTCGAATTCGAGACGCTTGGGATCGTGCCCGAGCCTTCGACGTTCGCGCTTTTGGCAGTTGGTCTCGTCGGCTTGGCGGCCTCGCGCCGTCGCCGGAAGGTTTGGGCGCCGGGCTTGCCCGACGCCTTTGTCGTCGCGGAGGATCCAACCACCGAGCGAGCCGGGTAAGCCCGGCGGCTAACACGAATGTATCGCACCGCACATGCCAAGCTCCAATCTGAAATCCAGCGCGTTTACGCTCATTGAGCTTCTGGTCGTCATCACCATCATCGGGATACTAATTGCGTTGCTTTTGCCCGCCGTGCAGGACGCCCCGGCCGTTGACCGCGTCCCCGCCCGCTACAACGCCGAGAGTCGGCTTGCCATAAACGTCGCCACCGACGGCCAAAACGTCTTCGAGTTCCGGCTCACGTCCTCGCCGCCGCGGGAAGGAGGCGAAAAGGCGAAAAGAACTGGAGTAACCATTCACGGAATGTAAACCTAATGTGTTGTGGCCTTCCAAGAAATGCGGGGCCAGCACGCCAAAACTGAAGAGTCAACATAGTACAGCACAGTAAAGGAGGTCTCGTCATGAGTACGATCTTGAAACTTGGCTTGGTGCTTCTGGTGGTACTTGCGGTTTCTGGCCCCTCGGTTGCAGAGGCCGATCTGGTTGCCTACTGGCCGATGAACAAGGGATCCGGGAACGTGGCGTACGATGAAAGCGACAACGGCGTCCACGACAACGACGGCAGCCTGAACAGCATCGCCTCGTGGACCGCGGACCGATTGGGTAGCGCCGGCTCGGCGCTTGACTTCAATGCAAACTCGCTGCATATGGATTGCGGCAGCGACAGCAGCTTGAATGTCTCTAGCTTGACGCTGGCCGCCTGGATCAAGCCCACCAGCGGCGTCGTCAACGCCTGGGATCGCATCATCGCCGGCAATGGTGGGTGGACTGAATCCTACGCCATGGTGTACATGAAGGGCACGTATGGCAATCGCATCGGCGTGGGCTACGGCAAATCAGATGCTTCTCAGACCATCTGGAAAACGCCTGCGAATAGCATTACCGAGGAAGCCTGGACCCTTGTCGTCTTCACCCGCGATTCTTCTGATAATATGGTTGTCTTCCTAAACGGGGTTTCGGCAACATTGGAAAGCTGTCCCGCCAATTACTATATCGACCTCAACTCCGACAGGGTGACCGTCGGCTCGAAATATGCCGGAAGCTGGTCCAGTTTCAAGGGCGTGCTTGACGATGCCGGCATCTGGAACGAGGCGTTGTCGCTGGGCAAGGCCACAGCGCTGTACGGTCTGGCCGTCGAGTCAGGCCTCTACTACGGGCTGGGAGACGCGCAGCAGTTGTTTGACGTCTACGACGGCGGGGGCGCCAGCAGCGCGACGATCGACGGTTTGACGTGGGTTTACGCGACCGGCCTCTCGACGCCCTTGGGAGAGGTTTCCCGGCAGGGACATTCCTGCTTCCTCGCACTCGACGACTCTGGCAACGGCGTCCTCGGCAGTCTCATCGTGCCCGAGCCATGCTCGCTGCTATTGCTTGTGCTGGGTGGGTTCAGTTGGTTGTTGCTGTTTCGACGAACGAGACGGTAGACGAGGAGCACGATGACGAAAGGTTCCTCCGGTTTCACGCTTATAGTACTGTTGGTGGTTATCACAATCAGAACCGGAACTCCCGGAACTCGGACGGAAGTCTCCAAGGTTTGGAAACCATGACGATTGAATTCCTGTACCTTTGCTACTCCGACGTCAAAACCATCGGGATGCCCATGGCCGAGGTTGTCGCGGTGGTCGAGGACGTGCTTCGTGAGAAGGGTTGCGGTCGAGTCGAGATGCCGCCGAAGCGGGGAGTTCATCCCATGCCCGACTCGACCATCAACGCGATGCCGGGATATGTGCCGTCGGCGAACGTGGCGGGAATCAAGTGGGTCACACGATATTTACCCAACCTGGAGAAGGGGTTGCCGTACGTCTCGGGGCTGCTGATCCTCAACGATCCGGAAACCGGTCTTCCCACGAGTGTCATGGACTGCGCGTGGATCACCGCCCAGCGGACCGGCGCGGCCAGCGCGGTGGCCGCGAAGTACCTGGCACGCAAGGATTCCCGACAGATCGGCATCCTCGCCTGCGGCGTGCAGGGGCGCAGCAACCTGGAAGCCATGAAGGTGGTGTTTCCGGAGATCGAACTCGCAAGGGTGTTCGATATCCGCCGCGACACGGCCGAACGCTATGCGAAGGAGATGGCGGCCATCCTCAAGATGCGCATCGAGGTCGCCGAGACTCCGCAAGCCGCCGTGCGCGACGCCGACATCATTGTCACCTGTGGACCCATCCTGAACGACCCCAAGCCGGTAATCGAGACGGCCTGGCTCAAGGACGGCGTGTTTCTCAGCGCCGTCGACCTGGACTCCTACGTTAAGCCCGAGGTCTTCAACGCAGCCGGCAAACTATACACCGACGACCTGGAGCAGTTCATGGGCTATAGCCGGCAGGGATACTTTGCCGGGATTCGCGAGCCCATCGGCGATTTGGGTGAACTGGTGGCCGGCAAGAAGCCGGCACGCCAATCCCCAGGCGAACTGACGATGACCGTAAACCTCGGCTTGGCGATCGAGGATATTGCGGTGGCGGGCCGAATCGAGCAGACCGCCAGACAGCGGAAGATGGGGCAACGCTTGCCGATGTTTGACGGACGAGACGGTAGACGAGGATCACGATGAAGCAAGGTCCCTCCGGTTTTACACTTGTGGAACTGTTGGTGGTGATAACGATCATCGGCATTCTGATCGCGCTTCTGCTGCCGGCCGTGCAGTCCGCACGGGAGGCCGCGCGGCGGTTGCAGTGTTCCAATAACTTGAAGCAGATCGGGCTGGCTGTCTTGAATTACGAAAATCAATATGGGGTGTTCCCGATCAACATCGCGCACTACCAGGAGGCCGGCGTAGACGGCAACGGGATGAGCTGGTTGATCGGAATCCTGCCATTCATCGAACAGCAGGCACTGTTCGACTCGATGACGCTCGAGGGACGAGTCGACCAGGGGCTGGGCGTGATGCGGGAAGAGAACCGCGAGGCCATCAAGACCCCGGTCGACGCCTATTACTGCCCCAGCGATGACGCGAGGGGGACGGTCAAAACCGACGTTTGGCTGGTTGTGGGCACTCCCTTCGCGACGACCAACTACTGCGGAGTAATGGGCCCGCATAACCTGGGAAACTGCTCGATCTGGGGCGGCCTGGCCGATTGCCACAATTATAGCGCCTACAGGAAGCGTGAATGCGCCGGCAGCTTCTGGCGGCACAGCCACCTGGCGCCCGTGACCGTGACCAGCTTTCGCGATGGTACGAGCAACACGATGATAGCCGGCGAGGTGCTGCCCAAATACGGCGGACGGGTCTGGGCGCTGAGCAACGGACCCAACATATCGACGCACATGCCGCTGAACTACACCGATCCGCTTGGCCATTGGCGTAACATTGAAGGTTTCCGCAGCCGCCACCCGGGCGGGGCCAACTTCGCCTTCGCCGACGGGCACGTCAGCTTCATCAGCGAAACGATCAACACCGACACCTACCGGGCACTCTCCACCCGCGCCGGCGGCGAAACGGCCGGCACGGCCAATTATTGAACGCACCGAACAGTCTCGCCATGTTTCACCTTCCTCAAAAAAGGAGCTCCACCATGTCACTCACCAAACACACTCATCCGCAAGACAACGGCGAATTGGTCTCGCGTCGTTCGTTCCTGCAATGGTCCGGATCGGCGGCGGCCTCGGGCGCGGTTCTGATGCAAGCGGGCCGGGCGTATCCGGCGGAAACCAAGAAAACGCTCCGGATGGGCGTGGTTGGCGGCGGCTTCGGCGCCGGGTTTCATTGGCACGAGCACCCCAATTGCACCGTGACCGGCGTGACCGACCTGCGGCCCGACCGGCGCGGGCGGCTGCGCAGACGCTACAAGTGCGACAAGGTGTACGATTCGCTGGAGATCATGATTAAGGAGGCCAAGGATATCGACGCCGTGGCCATCTTCTCCGGCGCGCCCGATCACGCCAAGCACGTGCGGATGTGCATGGAGCGCGGCTGGCACGCCGTCTCGGCCTGCCCCACCTGCGTTAGCCTGGAAGAGGCGGCGATGCTCAAGGAGATCAAGGAGAAGACCGGGCTGAAGTACATGATGGCCGAATCGAGCTATTATCGTCCGGAGTGTATTCTCGCACGGAATATGTTCCGCGAAGGCGCGTTTGGCGAGTTGTTCTACACGGAGTGCGAGTATTACCACGACGTTACCAACAACTACTACGATAAGGGCGATCTGAAAAAACCGCTTGAGTTCCCCCGCCGTTATTACAACAAGGGGTGGCCGGACGCGATTCGCAAGCCGGGTTACTCCTGGCGGTGGGGGGTTGCGCCGATGAACTATCCCACGCACTCGCTGGGTTACCTGGTGGGCGTGACCGGCGAACGGATCGCCAAAGTCTCGTGCCTGGGCTGGCGCGGCACCCCGGAGTTGAAGGAACATCCCTCCCGCAAGGACAATATCTACAACAACCCGTTTTGGAGCCAGGCGTCGATGATGCTGACCGACAAGGGGCACATGTGCCGCTGCAACGTCTTCTGGATATGCCAGGCCCGCGGCGAGCGGGCCCAGTGGTTCGGCAACAATGGCACCCTCTACATGCCCAACGCCGGCGTGCATGGAGCGGTCGAGAAGATTCGCGGCAAGGGCGCCGCCCCGGTGTCCGTTCCGCAGTACTGGAAGAGCGACATGCTGCCCGAGCAAATGCGGCACGCCTCCGGACACGGCGGCTCGGCCGTGTTCATCTCGGCCGAGTTCGTCAACGCCCTGCTGGAAGACCGCGAGCCGGCAATCGACCTGTACGAATCGCTGGCAATGACCGTTCCCGGGATCGTCGGCCAGCAGTCGTCGCTCAAGGACGGCCAACAACTGGCCGTGCCCCAGTTCGAACGGCCCGGGGCGTAATTGGCTTGCGAAACGGCTATCGTAAAGATCTTTGAAGAGATAAGTTGCCCATTTCCCAACTCTGTAGGAGGCGACTCCAGTCGCCGAAAATGGAATGGTAACATGCCGAAGATTCCACTAGTGCCGCAAATCACAGTTGTTAGCCCACCAAAGCGAAGGTTGCCCGATT
>CAZDHN010000191.1:3817-9874 GCA_964505115.1 uncultured Planctomycetaceae bacterium | reverse complement strand
GCCGGCATTGAGGTGGACGAGCCGATCAAATCGGCCCGATACCGGCTGCTTGCCTGTAGCGGCGGTTGCGGCCCGACCGGTCTGGACCTGATTTGCGAAGACCCGCAAGGCGACACGGCCTCGGTCCGAACGTGGCTCGACATCGAACCTCGCGACCGCGTAATACACGTCCTCGACGCCGCGGCCAAGCCCGCCGGTTAAACGTCTTGACCCTCAACCCTCAACCCTCGACTCTCAAAAATGACCGACATCATCGGAATCGGCACCGACATTACCGAGTGCCTTCGCATAGCGCGGATGATTGAGCGGCACGGCGAGCTGTTCATCAACCGCGTGTACACGACCGAGGAGATTAGCTACTGCCAGAGCCGCAAGCAGGCGACACAGCACTTCACCGGCCGTTGGGCCGCCAAGGAGGCCGTGCTCAAGGCCTTGGGGACCGGTTGGCGGCGTGGGATTACTTGGCGCGACGTCGAGGTTCGCAACGAGCCCAGCGGCAAGCCGGTCGTGGCCGTTCGCGGCGGCGCCAAGGAGGTCGTCGAGCAACTGGGTATCAGCCAACTTCTAATCAGCATCTCCCACTGCCGCAGCCACGCCACCGCCACCGCCATCGCCGTCGGCGGGAGAGAGCCGGCGGAGGAAGAGTAGGGGTGGTCGGGTGCCACTGGCGTTTCGCCAGTGCTCTTCTGACCGGAGCTTGTCCGTTCCTGTTCGCGAAGACCGTTCTGCGTTCATTCATTGCAAGCCGCCTCTTGCTCCCCAGCAGCTTCCATACACGGAAACACATATTTCTCGCCGGGTGCCACTGGCGAGACGCCAGTGGCACCCGATACCCAACGAATCATCCGGGCAGCTACCGATACCGGGTACTCGACGTTCGCTTGTCTCCCGGCCATAATACGGCGTAAGCCGATTATCCATCTTGGAGGCCGGGGCTATGCCGAATCGACACTCGCGGAACGGGCTTCGGGAGCAAGAACGAGCAAGAAACGGACTAACCTGCACTGGCGAAACGCCAGTGGCACCCAAGGGGCCGCACCGAAAGCGTGTGAAGCACTACCATGAGCCGGGCGATTTCCATGAGTTGACGTTCTCATGTTATGGCCGGATGCGGCTGTTGACCAACGATGCCTGGCGTGGGTATCTTGCCCGGAGCATCGACGAGGCGGCTGGCGCGGAAGCGTTCGATCTCGTGGCATACGTGTTCATGCCCGAGCACGTCCATCTGTTGGTACTGCCTACCGGACCGGACGTTACCGCCGAGCGCATTTCCCGCTTCCTTGCAGCGGTCAAGCGTCCCTGCTCCGCGCAGATAAAGGCCGACCTACAGCGGACCGGCAGCCACTTGCTTGAGCGGTTGACGATCCGCGAGCGACCCGGTCGAACGGTCTTCCGCTTCTGGCAGGAAGGGCCCGGATACGATCGGAATCTGCAAACCGAGTCGACCGTAATGGCCGCGATCGAATACATTCATCTCAATCCCGTGCGACGCGGGCTGGTCGACTCGGCGGAAAAATGGAGGTGGTCGAGTGCCCGCTGGTACGCGACCGATGGTTGCCATGTCGATCCGCGGCTTCCGACGCTCCACGGCCCTCCGGCCGAACTGTTCGGCCCGGAACCGTGAGGTGAGGTGCCACTGGCGTTGGGTGCCACTGGCGTTGGGTGCCACTGGCGTCCCGCCAGTGCTTTTTTGCCCGGAGCTTGTCCGTTCTTGCTTTCGGAGGCCTTTCCGCGTACATGCCGCCCGCTGGGTGGCATCGGCCTACGGCAAGTCATTCAATCGACGCGGAACGGTTTCCGGAAGGGCTACCGAGCAAGCTCCGGACGGTTAAGCACTGGCGAGACGCCAGTGGCACCCGGCAAGGAGAGTTGTCAGGTCGCTTTTTTCTTGGCGGCCTTCTTTGGTGCTTTCTTCTTGGCCGCCTTCTTCTTTGGTGCTTTCTTCTTAGCGGCCTTTTTCTTGGTCGCCTTCTTCTTGGGGCCGCGGGCGGCG
Source organism: uncultured Planctomycetaceae bacterium (assembly GCA_964505115.1). Classification (GTDB taxonomy): domain Bacteria; phylum Planctomycetota; class Planctomycetia; order Pirellulales; family Thermoguttaceae; genus CAZDHN01. The sequence goes on along the minus strand of CAZDHN010000191.1, from coordinate 7,881 downwards.
CGGGCTGCTAGGAGGTCGAGGGCGCGCTCGAAGGTTACTTCGTCGGCCGGGAGACCGCGGGGTATCGAGGCGTTGGTCTTGCCGTCGGTTACGTACGGGCCGTAACGGCCGTCGAGCAATTGGATCGGCTCTTCCGTTACGGGCGAAGCGTCGAAGACCTTTATCGGTTCCTTCGTCTTGGCAGCCTTCCGGCCCCGCTTGGGCTCGGCCAGCAGGGCCAGAGCTTCCTCGATACTCACTTCCAGTGGCGAAACTCCGGCCGGCAGCGACCGGGTCTCGCTGCCACACTTCACGTACGGGCCGAACCGCCCGTTATGGGCCACGACCGGCTCGCCGCTCGGGTTGTTGCCCAAGTCGCGCGGAAGCGTCAATAGCTTCAACGCCGTGGCCAGGTCGATCTCGTCCGGCTCCATGCCCTTTAAGAGCGAGGCGTTTTGAGGTTTTTCGTCGTCCTCGGGCGTGCCGCGCTGTACGTACGGGCCGAAGCGGCCGATCCGCAGGAAGACCGGCTTGTGCGTGTCGGGGCAGATGCCCAACGGCTCCTCGGCCTGCGTCGACTTGTCCAGCATCTCAAGTGCCACGTCGAGCGTGAGTTCGTCCGGCGGCATGTTTTCGGGCAGGCTCGCCCGACGTTCGCCCTGCTCAAGGAACGGTCCGTATCGACCGACCCGGACGAATACCTCGCCCGATTCCTCGCCCTCTCCGTCCGGCTTGCCGATCAGCACGCGGCACACTTCGCGGGCGTCGATTTCGTCGACCTTATTCTCGAGTTGCTGTTTCAGCCCGGGATGGTCGTTGCCGTAATAGAACGTCTTGAGGTAGTCGACGTGCTCCATCTCGCCCCGGCTGATGGCGTCGAGTTCATCTTCCATCGCGGCGGTGAACCGGTAATCGACCAGATCGGGTAGATGCGATTCCATCAGCCTGGAAACCGCGAAGGCGACCCAAGTCGGCACCAGCACGTTGCCCTTCTTGAAAACGTACTGGCGGGCGAGAATCGTATCGATGATGGCGGCGTACGTGCTCGGCCGGCCGATGCCCTTCTCCTCGAGGGTCCGCGTCAGGGCCGCTTCGCTGAAGCGATTGGGCGGTTGCGTGGTGTGACCCTTGGCCTCCAAGTGCCGGCACTTGAGCACCTCGCCCACGACAACCGACGGCAGAATACTCTCCTTGTCGGCCAATTCGGCCCCCGGATCGTCGGAGCCCTCGACGTACGCTCGCAAATAGCCGGCAAAATCAATCGTCTTGCCGCTCGCCTGGAAGACCGCGCCGTCCAACTCGACCGTGATCGTAATCCGATGCCCGCGCGAGTCGACCATCTGGCTGGCCACCGTGCGCTTCCAGATCAGGTCGTAGAGCTTGAACTCGTCGCTGGTCAACTGCGAGCGGATCGACTCGGGGAAATCGTACGGGTGGCCGGCCGGGCGAATCGCCTCGTGTGCCTCCTGGGCATTCTTGACTTTCGTCTGATAGGTTCTCGGCGTATCGGGCAAATACTCGGCACCGTATTGCGAGGAAACCAAATCTCGCGCCGCCTCAACCGCCACCGAAGCCAGATTGGTCGAGTCGGTTCGCATGTAGGTGATGTGGCCCGTCTCGTACAAAGTTTGGGCAACCTGCATGGTCTGCCGCGCGGTGAAGCCGTATTTCCGGTTCGCCTCCTGCTGCAACGTGCTGGTGGTGAAGGGGGCGGGCGGCTTCGTGCTGTAGGGCTTGTCTTCCAAGCTCCCTACGCGACACTCCGCCTGCTGGAGCCGGGCCAATAACTCGGCGGCCTGCTCCTCGTCCATCAACAATACGGCGGGATTCTTTAGCTTGCCGGTGGTTGAATCGAAATCGCGCGCCGAAGGCGTTCTTCGGCCGTCGACCGAAATCAACGTCGCCTGGAATTCCCTGCCGGCCGACTCGCCGTCTCCCGAATTGGCAAACATACCCAGCAGATCCCAATAACTTGCGCGGACAAAGGCCATCCGGGCGCGCTCGCGTTCGACGATCAGGCGGACCGCCACGCTCTGCACCCGACCGGCCGATAGCTTGGGGCGAACCTTCCGCCACAACAGGGGCGAGACCTCGTAACCGTAAAGCCGGTCGATAATCCGCCGAGCTTCCTGCGCCCGAACCAGATCGTCGTTCACCTCGCGCGGATGAGCTAGCGCGTCGTGAATTGCCTCTTTGGTAATCTCGTGAAAGACCAAGCGATGAACGGGCACCTTGGGGTTGAGCACCTGGCAGAGGTGCCAACTAATGGCTTCGCCCTCGCGGTCTTCGTCGGTCGCCAGATAGAGGTCCTTGGCGTCCTTCAACAGGCTCTTCAGCTTCTTCACCTGCTTCAACTTACCAGATGAAATAACGTATATCGGCTTGAAGTTTTCCTTGACATTCACCCCCAGATGGGCCCAGTCTTCGCCTTTGTACTTCTCGGGAACTTCCTTGGCCCCCTGCGGCAAATCGCGGATATGGCCGATGCTGGCTTCGATCATGTAATCGCTGCCGAGAAATTTGGCGATAGTTCGCGCTTTCGCGGGCGACTCGACGATCACGAGCGATTTGGAACCGTTTTGGCTACGGGCTTCTTTTGCCATGGTAACTCTGGTACTGTAGGCGGCTTGGGAAAGAGTTGTCAGTATGTATCAGCGATTCGGACCCCGAATCGTGAATCGTCGGACGCATATCCCGATCATCGTCGCATTCCTTTTGATCGGCCACAAAGCGTGCATGTGAAATCATATCGATCCGTTCAACCCTTACAACAGGTAGATGCGCCTCCCCCCCCGTGTCATTTGGGATTGCATTTCGGCCCGACAGCTTTAGAATTGCTGGGTTAGTGTGCGTTCGAGGCCGTTTTCACGGGGCAACGGGTTTTTGCCCTCGTGCTTCGACCTGGCAAAGTGTATTAATGTCCCTTGCATAGCCAATGATCGAGGGCGAAGCCGGGTTCCCTGGCGGAACCCCCTTGATCGGCGCATTGGCTATGCAAAGATCAATAGTAGGCGAGCCAATGCAATAGTGCTAATGCACGGTTGCCCGGCTTGTCAAGACGAGTTTGACTACCCCCACTGGAGTATAACCAACCATGGCCAGCCCGTTTGCAGTCTTCCGAAAAAACCAGAAGATGTTGATCGCCACGCTCGGGTTGCTGGCCATGATCGCCTTCGTCTTCCTGCCGATCATCCTGCAAAACATGGGGGGCCGCGAGGTCAAGAATCCCCTGGTCGTTAAGACCAAGCGGTTCGGCGACATTAATGAGCAGCGGCTTGACGGCATGATACGGCAACGGCAGATGGTCCTGAATTTTCTGGAGAGGGCCGTCTCGATCTCCGGTACCGATCCTCGCTTCGTGCGAATGTATCTGGAAAGCTACATCGGACCCACCACGGAAGAGGCGGTAGTCGACGCCTGGCTGCGAGCCCAGATGGCGACGGAAATGGGGCTCGATGTTACCGACACCGAGGTCAACGCTTTTTTGAAGGAGGTTACCGGTGATCGGGTGACATCGCACCAGTTCAATGAAATACTCAGCAGTCTGCGGATTTCGCAAGCCCAGCTTTTTGCCGCGTTTAGGACGGAGTTGTTGGCGATGAATTTTCGCCAACTCTTCAGCCAAAGCATCGAAGGCAGCCCGCCGGCCGAACGATGGGATTATTATCAGCGGTTGAACCGTCGGGCAACGGTCGAGATCGCGCCGATTCCGGTGGCGAAGTTCGTTAGCCGGGTGGCCGAGCCCGATGAAGGCGCGTTGCAGGCATTCTTCGACAAGTACAAGGAAGAGTACTCCGATCCCGCGTCGGTGGAGCCCGGCTTCCGCGATCCACAGAAGATCGCCCTGGAATACTTCAAGGCGAGCTACGATGATTTCATCGACCCGAAGTCCGTCACCGAGGAAGAGGTGAAGCAGCACTACGAGCAGTTTAAGGACGTTCATTATCTGGCGGCCGATTTGCCCAGTCTCGACGACGAGGAAGAGAAAGCGGAAAGCGGAAAGCCGAAAGCGGAGGGCAAGGAGCCGGAGGAGAAAGCGGAAAGCGGAAAGCTGAAAGCGGAGGGTAAGGAGCCGGAAGAGAAAG
>CAZDHN010000191.1:0-3717 GCA_964505115.1 uncultured Planctomycetaceae bacterium | reverse complement strand
GGAAAGCTGAAAGCGGAGGGTAAGGAGCCGGAAGAGAAAGCGGAAAGCGGAAAGCTGAAAGCGGAGGGTAAGGAGCCGGAAGAGAAAGCGGAAAGCGGAAAGCCGAAAGCGGAGGGCAAGGAGCCGGCGGCGAAGCCCGAGGCGGAGAAGGAGGGGGCTAAGAAGCCGGCGGATTCGTCTTCGGCGCGACGCGACTCGCCGTTCCGCCTGGCATCATTCCTGCAAGAAGAGGGCGGGAAGGATAAGAAGGCGGAGAAGGCCAAGGAAGCCGAACCCAAAAAGCCGGCGGCAGAGAAGCCGGTCGAGGCGCCCAAGCTAACCGATCCGACCCCCGAGAAGAAGCCGGCCGAACCCGAAAAGAAGCCGGTCACGCCCGAAAAGAAGCCCGCTCCGCCCGAAAAAAAGCCGGTCACGCCCGAGAAAATGCCCGTCAAAGAGGCCGACGCTGGCGCGAGCGAGAAGGTGGCCGAGCCCGAGAAGCCCGCCAAACCCAAGTACGTGCCGTTGGAGAAGGTGGAGGGCGAGATTCGCAAGCTTCTGGCTCGCGAGCGGGCTGGTGCCAGGATCGAGGAGGTGTTGGCCCCGTTGCGCGACATGATGCGGCAGTACCGCGACAAAAAGATCCGCTACGATGTCGACAAGAAGGACCGGCCGGCCGAGTTGGATTTCGCCGCCTTGGCCAAGAAGAACGGGCTGTCGACGCACCGGACGGGTTTGATTTCGGCAATGCAGGCCGTGCAACTGGACATCGGCCGATCGAACGTCGAGAGCCGGGTACCGCTGGTCAACTACGCTTTCGAGAAGCTGCCCGAGTTCCGGCCGGCCACCTCGCAAGACACCGAAGGAAGCGTCTATCTGTTATGGAAAACGAAGGACGTGAAAGATCGGATCCCCAAGCTGGACGACAAGGGTGTTAGTCAGCGGGTGAGTTGGGCCTGGAAACTGAATCGGGCCCGGCGATTGGCGATTAAGGAGGCCGAGAAACTGGCCGCGGAGGCCCGCAAGTCGAAGAAGAGCCTCAAGGATACGTTCGCCAAGATACCAGGCGTCGCGGTAACGACCACCGCGCCGTTCAGTTGGATGACGCACGGCGCCGTGCCGGCCATGATGTCGCAACAGCCGCCCAAGCTGAGCGAGGTGGACGGCGTGGACATGGCCGGCGAGGACTTCATGCGGACCGTGTTCAATCTGGACGTCGGTCAGGTCGGCATCGCCATGAACCAGCCGCAAACGGCCGTCTATGTGGTCCGTCCCACCCGCGTCAACCCGACCTCGACCGTCCTTTGGGAGCTGTTCCTGGTCGACGATTTCAGCAAGTACGCCTCCGTGGCGTACGGCGATCAGCGTCAGATACTCGACTCCTGGCAGGATGAGTTGGAGACGGCAGCTGGCCTAACCTGGCAGCGCAAGCCCGACCAGCCCCGCCAGGCCGAAGAGGAGGAAGAAGATGATGATGAATGACGGTTGCTTTGACAGCCACGGGGTTGGCCGCCGGATCATTTGTCGTCGGGTCGTTTTGCGGGCACGCTTAACGTAATGCAGCGCAAGGCGCCGTCACGCCGAACGAGCTTGCCGCAGTCCACGCCAAGCACTCGCCAGTTGGGCAACAGTCGGCGAAAGGTCGAGACGGCGTGCGTGTCGGCTTGAACATGCGCTCCACCGTACGTCGGCACCAAGAGCAGGCCGCCCGCGAAAACGCTGTTGGTGTACGATCGCCAGACGTTATCCGAATTGTCGGGCATGGCCATGCGAACCACGCTTAGCGGCCCTTTCGATGTGCGTACTTCAGCCAGAACCTTCGCGTTGCGCTGGAGGATTGCCGAATTCAGCGGATCGACCGACTCGGCATACTTGCCCAGCACTAGCGTATCCGGACTGGTGAAGCAGGCGAACAGGTCGACGTGGCCGGTCGGTTCACCGTAAAGCGGCTCAAGGACCACGATCTGGCGGCAGCCAAACGTTCGGCCCAGGTAATCGGTAATAGCCCGGGCGTTGTGTCCGCGGCTGACATTGGCGTTCAGGGCGACCGTCGTGGTGACGAGCAACCCCCGGCCGTTGCTCAGCAGATTACCGGCCTCCAGTTCGAGTGGACACTTTCGGATGGGAATACCCAGGTGGCCAGCGATGGCGGAGGCGGCCGCGTTATCGCGATCTCGCTGCTTGGCGCCACTGCGGCGTCGGTACTGGCAATCCAGGGCGAGTAGCCTGCCGTCGACGCGGCGGACGACAACCGGTCCAAAATCGCGAACCCAAATCGTGTCGGTCGGCACCCTGGCCGAGCGAATCCGATCCAACGGCAGCTTGTGTTCGGCAAGCACCCGCCTCGCGACGTTCCAGCCGGGCGCGTCGGAAAAGATGCCGAGCAATCCGACGTCCGGCGGCGTCGCTTTGACCAGTCCCGCAAACGTCTCCGGGAACTGGGCGGCCAGCTTGTCGGCCACGATGACCAGCCGATCGCATCGCTCGAAGTCGGCCGGCAGAACGGCTTGCGCTTTGGGGTCGGCTGCCTCGTCGTTCGATTGCCTTGCGACCTTCAACACACCCGGCCCGACGAACTGATCCTCCCTGAGCATGCGGGAGAACGCGCCCGTGTCTGGATCCGAGGACGGATTGACTACTTCGACTTCGGGCGGCTCGGCCTTGCCGACGGCGCAAACCGCCGGCACCACGCCCAACAGACACCAGCGACAGAAATTCGATATTCTCAAGGCAGATCTTCTCAAGACATCGGCTCGAACTCACGGCTTGTAGCCTGTAGGTTATGCTTCAGCATAACAGCCGGCCGGATCAGTGCTTCGTTATGCTGAAGCATAACCTACGACTGAATTCTTGCGAATCCAGCTACACTTCCGGCTGGCGCCCTTACCGTCGCGGCTTGAGCACCACGGTGGCCAGGGGCGGCAGGTTCAACTGAATTGAGGCGGGCCGGCCGTGGCTACCAAGGTTCTTGGCCGTAATGCCGGGCCCGTTGCCCATGTTGCTGCCGCCATAGAACGTCGAATCGCTGTTGAAGACTTCCTCGTACCAGCAGACTTCCGGCACGCCCAGTCGGTAGGCGGCGCGAGGGGTCGGCGTAAAGTTGCAGCAGACCACCAGATAATCGGCGGGATCTTTCGCCTTGCGGATGTAGCTGAAGGTGCTCTCTTCGTAGTTGTGGCAGTCGATCCACTCGAAGCCGTGCCCGTCGAAGTCCATCTCATGCATGGCCTTCTCGCCACGGTAGAGCTTGTTCAGGTCGGCCACGCACTTTTGCAGTCCCTGGTGCGATTCCCACTGCAAGAGGTCCCATTGCAGGCTGTTGTCGAAGTCCCATTCGTTCCACTGCCCGAAATCGTCGCCCATGAACAGCAGCTTCTTGCCCGGATGTGTCCACATGTAACTGTACAGCAGCCGCAGGTTGGCGAACTTCTGCCAGAGGTCGCCGGGCACCTGATCCATTAGCGAGCCTTTCATGTGTACCACTTCGTCGTGCGACAGCGGCAAGACGAAGTTTTCGTGAAAGGCATAGATCAGGCTGAAGGTCAGGTCGTCGTGGTGATACTTGCGGTGGATCGGATCGTGCTTCATGTAGTCGAGCGTGTCGTTCATCCAGCCCATGTTCCACTTCAGGCTGAACCCCAGGCCACCCAAGTAGGTCGGCCGCGATACGCCGGGCCAGGCGGTCGACTCCTCGGCGACGGTCAGCAAGCCCGGGTGTTGCAGGTGGCACTGCTCGTT
>CAZDHN010000190.1:0-9925 GCA_964505115.1 uncultured Planctomycetaceae bacterium | reverse complement strand
AATTTAGCCAAAGCGACCTCTTGGTGTACCCTCAATTGTGATTTGCGGCACTAGGCAACATCCCCCGACACGACGTCGAGGAGATAGTGCAATCCATACCACCTGAATGGGACGTGAACAATCGGACTCGGACTGCTCTGGCAGACTTCCTTATGGGTAGAGCAGCCTATGTGGCCGAGCGTATAATGGAACGGGTATGGCCTCAGAAATTATGCGACTTCATGAACGAGGCGGAGGATGAGCCATGAAACCATCTAAAGGCTACTACTGCCTGATTCAATATTGTCCGGACATGTCGCGCTTGGAAGCGGCCAATATCGGAGTGCTGTTGTTCTGCCCGGAGCGGTCGTTTCTCCAAGCTCGCATGGCGCGCGATAATCGGCGGATTCGGCATTTCTTTGGCCGTAAAGATCACGATTTGTCCCAGATCAACTCGTTTAAGATGGGCATTGAAGAACGGCTGGAAGTAGAACACTCAAGTATCCAGAGCATCGACGACCTTCGGAATTTCATCCAGCTTCGGGCCAACCAGATTCAAATCACCCCACCTCGCCCAATGCGAGTGAATGTTCCCGACGAGGATTTGGCCCAATTGTTCCAAGACTTGGTTGGAGGCGTAACCCAGAAGCACACGAGTCTCAAGCGGTGCGTTTGGGATCGCTTCACCAGTGCGGGCCTGGAAGCGAAGATGAAGAAGGACGTGCGCATCCACGTGCCGGTCTTTAATCGGGATGTCGATATTCCCTATGGATACCAGAATGGGCGCTTCAATTTGATCCAGCCCCAGGCATTCGATTCCAGGGAACCAAGTTACGCTAGCAGCAAGGCGTGCCGCTTCGCGGTGGAAGGCCGCTCACTGCACGAAACCCCTGATTCCCAATACGGTGATCTCCAACTGGTTGTGGTTGGCCGATTCCTGCCGCAGGACAACGACACAAAAGACACCGTCCGCCGAATACTCAGCAAGCACGAAGTGCGCCTCTACGCCGAGGATGACCTTCCTGAATTGGTCAATGAGATTCGCCTGACTGGCAAAGTCCTGCATTCCGAGAATGGGTAAGGTTGAACGGGGGCGTGACTGTCGAAAGAAACGACGACTGCCGGATTCTCATCAAATTGAAACGCCCGCCTGGCAATTGCCGTGAGGCTCCGGCGTGTGCAATACCCGCCCAAACCGTTCTTGACCGCACGCAAACCTTTGTATAGTATGCGTTTGCCGCGAAACCACCAAGAAAAGGAGTTCGACCAATGTCGATTCGATTTGCCGTTGTATTTGTCGCTTTCGGCCTTTTGATGTTTGCCCTTTCGGGCTGCGACTCGGGCGCGACCGATCAGGCCAAATCGCCCGATACCCGGCCGCCCACCGCCGATCAGCCCAAGGAGACGACTCCGGTCGATGCCCCGGCGGCCGCCGATGCCCCGGCTCCCGGCCCAAAGGATCCATCCGCTCAGCCAGCCAAACCCCCGGCGGCGAAGCCGGCATCGGACGACAAATACGCCGTTCGCCGCGACGTAACCTACGCCGACGTCAAACCGGCCCGGGACGACACGCTGCTGGTCTGTTACGGCAACGATCCCGACTCGCTCAACGTGGTGACCTCCAGCGACACGGTCAGTTCATCATTTCAGCGACGGGTTTACGAGGGTCTGGCCGATCAGAATTTCGCCAATCCCGACATACTGGATCCATCGCTGGCAACTCACTGGGAGTTCGACGAGGAGAAGCTGGAGTTCACGATCCATTTACGCAAGGGCGTGAAGTGGCACCCGATGCGGCTGCCCAACGGCGAGCTATTGCCCGCAAAGGAGTTTTCGGCCCGGGACGTCAAGTTCACTTTCGACTGCGTTTTGAACCCGCACGTCGAGGCGGCCCATATCCGCAGCTACTACGAGGACCCCGAGGCGGAAGACGTGTCGAAACGTTACAAGATCGTGGTCACCAAGGTCGACAACTACACGATCAAGGTCCGCTGGCGGAAGCCCTACTTCCTGGCCAAGGAATTCACGCTGGGTGGTTTTGGCATCATACCGCGGCACGTCTATTCGGTCGACGCGACGGGCGAGCCGATCTCCTTCGATTTCTCGTCGAAGGAGTTCGCCGACGGCTTCAACAACCACTGGGCCAACAAATCGATGTGCGGCACCGGCCCGATGATGTTCAAGCAGTGGGAGCAAAACAAGCGACTCGTGCTGGTCCGTTTTGCCGACTACTGGGGCTCGCCCTACTACTTCAGCCAGGTGATCTCGCGTTGCATCCCCAACCCGAACACAATGACGCAGAAGCTTCTGCAAAACGAACTCGACTTCACCGGCATCGCCCAGAAGGACCAATATATCCAGAGCCGGGCCAATCCGAACGTCAAGTCGGGCAAGGTGAAGTTGATATCGTACGACTATCCAGGTTACCGCTACATCGGCTACAACCTGAAACGCAACATCTTCAAGGACCGCAAGTTCCGCCTGGCGCTAAGCCACGCCGTGCCGGTGCAAACGATTATCGACGAGGTCTTCAAGGGGCTGGCGATACCGATTGCCGGCCCATTCATGCCCGGCAGCAGCGCGTGCGACAACACGCTGAAGCCAATCCCCTACGACTTGGAGGCGGCCAAGCGGCTCTTGGACGAAGCCGGCTGGAAGGACACCGACGAGGACGGCATCCGCGACAAGATGCTCTCTGGCGTCAAGGTGCCCGCCCGCTTCGACCTGATGATCTACTCCGACGCGCCGGCCTACCGCACGATTGCCGAGATCATCAAGGAGAACTGCCGCAAGGTGGGTGTCGAGGTGCTGATCTCGCCGGCCAAGTGGGCCCTGATGCTACAGAAGCTTCGCAAGCGGGAGTTCGACGCCGCCATGCTCGGCTGGGCCCTCTCCTGGAAAGCCGACCCGTTCCAACTCTGGCACGGCAGTCAGGCCGACATATCCGACAGCTCCAATCACGTCGGTTACAGCAACCCGGAGGTCGACAAACTGATCGAGCAGCTTCGGGAAACGCTGGACGAATCCAAGCAGATCGAACTCTATCACAAAATCCACCGTATCATATATAGGGAACAGCCCTACACTTTCCTCTTCGCCGACAAGGCCACCGGCGGATACGATTCGCGGATCGAGAACGTGAAATTCTACAAAATCCGTCCTTGCGTGGACGGTCGCGAGTGGTACTCCAGCCGGCCGCGAATGCTGGGCCCGTAACCGTAGCTGGATTCGCAAGAATTCAGCCATGACGAGACAACCGAATTCTTGCGAATCCGGCTACGAAATCGGCTGGTGGGCCGCTAAACGCAACACTGCATAAACTACCCGTACGAGATTCTCGTTGCCCGCTCGGAAGTCGGCGCGTACGATTCCTATTGACCCTTGCATAGCCAATGACCGAGGGCGAAGCCCGGTTCCCCGGCGGAACCCCCTTGAGCCGCGCATTGACTATGCAAAGATCAATAATCAGCCCCTGAAGCCCCGAGTTACGCCCTGCCGTGTGGACCTATATCGCCCGACGCCTTTTGATGATGATCCCCACGCTCTTTGGCGTGACGATCATCTCGTTTTGCATTATGCAATTGGCGCCGGGCGATCCGCTGTTGAACCAGTTGGGTACCACGGGCCTGTCGGGCAAATCGAGCCAGACGCGGGAAGCGTTTCTCCTGCAGAAGCGTGATCTTAAACTCGACAAGCCGCTGATTCTGAACTTCAACTACTTCCGCGACTACCTCCCAAAAATTCGCATCGCCGCCCATTATCTGGCACGCTCGGCGGAGGAAGTAGCGGCCGAGTTACCCGCGCTTGCCCGGGTCCCACTTACGCCGGAAGCGACCGCCCGACTCCGCTTTCTCCGCTCGCTGGGGATCGAGGACTTCCGAACCCGGCTTGAAGACCCCGGGCAACACGTCCGGCTGGCCGGGGCGATCCAAGGCTACGTGCGAATCTGGTGTGAAGATCAAGGCATCCACGGCGTGCCGTCGGCAATCGAGATACTCCGCTCCGACGACGCCGACTTGCGGACTCGGATCGGAACGATCCGCTGCCTGAACCACATGGTAATCGACCCCTTCGTCTACACGTACTCCCGGCATCCAACCGACGAGGAAACACCGCTGGTCGTTTCCACCTGGCGGACATGGTGGGAACGAGCCGCAGCGGAGTTCCCCAAGTTGGACCCCGACCAGCGGACCGCGCTGGCCAGTCGGTTCGACGCGCTTGTGGCCGAGCCCTCGCGAGCCAGGCTGTTTTCCGCCATTGAGGACTTCGATCGCGACGAGATGCGGTTCTTCGCCGAGAAGCTGCTGGGAGACTCGACGCGGCGGGAGAAGGTGGTCGCGTCGCTGGGGCTTAGGCTCTACGTCGGCAAGCCGCTAAAGATCGACGTGCCTCGCGACGCCGACGCCAAACTGGTCGATCAGGTCGCCGCCAACTGGTTCGCCTACTACGAGCCGCGCCGGGCCGAGTACCAGCCCAGCCTGCCCGCCAAGCTCTGGTACATAGTGGGCGACACGCAATATTCGCACATGGTCTGGCGGCTGGTCACGTTCAATTTCGGTCGCTCGGCCTTGAAGACCCGGGAGCCGGTCAGCGAGAAGATCTTCGACGCCGTGATCGTCTCCGCCCCGCTAATGCTAATGGCCAGTCTGATGATCTATATGGCGGCCGTGCCCTTGGGAATCATCTGCGCTGTCAACCGGGGCGGCTGGATCGATCGGCTGATCTCGCTGGGTCTGTTCCTGCTCTACTCGATTCCACCCTTCGTGGCCGGCATGTTGTTCCTGCTCTTCTTCTGCTACGGCAGTTACTTGAAACTGTTCCCCATGCTCGGCCTGCACTCCGAGGGAGCCGACTCCTTCGGGTTCTGGACCTACATGCTCGATTATCTCTGGCACATCTTCCTGCCGGTTACCTGCCTATCGCTCTTCAGCCTGGCCGGAATGGCCATGTACTCGCGGACCAGTATGTTGGACGTGATTGGGCAGGACTATATCCGCACCGCCCGGGCAAAGGGCGTCCCCGAATCAAAAGTGATTCTCAAACACGGACTCCGCAACGCGCTGATTCCGATAGTCACGCTCTTCTCGGGCTTTCTGCCAGCCATGCTCGGCGGTAGCGTGCTGATCGAGTACCTCTTCGGCATTCCCGGCATGGGCCGGCTGAGTTGGGAATCGATCGAGCAGAAAGACTTCCCCACGCTGATGGCCCTGATCTACATCAACGCCATCGTGGTAATGCTCAGCATACTCCTGACCGACCTGATGTACGTCTTCGTCGACCCGCGAATCAGCTTCGAAAGCCAGGAGGGTTCGGGCTGATGAAAAGTGAAGCATACCTGGATATTGTCTGGCGGCAGTTCGCTATCGGCTATCAGAGCCAGGAGGGTTCAGGCCGATGAAAAGCGAAGCCTATCTGGATATCGTCTGGCGGCAGTTCAAAAAGAACAGCTTTGCACGGGTGTCGTTGTGGATTTTGGCGCCGCTATTTCTGACGGCCATTTTCTCGCCACTGTTGGGCTCGAACGTGCCGCTGGTCTTCCGCGATGGCCAGCAAACGCTCTACCCTTGGTTTCGAGCCCTCTTTAACCCGGAGGAGCCGGTCGACTTCGTCTTCAACATGGCCATGATCGGCTTCTTCCCCTGGCTCGCCTTGGCACTGGCCGCCAATTGGCGCTGGAAGCGGCGGGAGTTGCCCGGCCGACGCCGGGTGATCCGCGCCGCCACGATGTACCTGATCCTGATTGGAGTGCTCTGCGCGATATTTTCCTTCGACGCAATCTGCCCGAAGAATAAGTATAGGGCCAGAACGTTCACCGAAGAGCAGTTCCGCAGCGGCGGCACCAAGCAGGCAAACTACGCCCTGATCCCCTTCGGCCCGACGGAACAGGACCTCCACTCGACGTTCCAGCCGCCCATGTTCCGCAAGGACCGCCAGCAGTGGAAGGATGCCAACGACGGGTTCACGCACATCCTGGGAACCGACAACACGGGCCGCGACGTGCTGGTGCAGATGATTTACGGCACGCGAATCTCGCTGACGGTCGGGTTCGTGGCGGTCAGCCTCTACATCACCATCGGGATAATCGTGGGCGCGGTTGCCGGCTATTTTGGCGGGAAGATCGATATCGTAATCTGCCGCATCATCGAAATCGTCATGCTCTTTCCGTCCTTCTTCCTCATACTGACGCTGGTCGCGCTGATCGGGCCCAGCATCTATATTATCATGGTCGTGATCGGAATTACCGGCTGGCCGGGCATCGCGCGGCTTACCCGCGGCGAGGTGCTTAAACAACGATCGATCGACTACGTGGCGGCCGCCCGAGCGCTGGGAGCCTCGCACACTCGCATCATCTTCCGGCACATACTCCCCAACGCCCTTTCACCCGCCCTGGTTTCCGCCCCCTTCGGTATCGCCGGTGCGATCATCACCGAGGCCGGTTTGAGCCTGCTCGGGTTCGGTGTCCGCCCGCCCACGCCAAGCTGGGGTACGCTGCTGCGGCTTGGGAACGATAACTACACCTACTGGTGGCTGGTCCTGATACCGTCGCTGGCCATGTTCCTCACCGTAACCGTATTCAACCTCGTCGGCAGCGGGCTGCGCGACGCCATGGACCCAAGGCTTAGAATGTAGGATTTCTGATTTAGGATTTCTGATTGTGGGCAGCCCAACCATGAATTCCAAATCCTAAATCCAAAATCATAAATCATAAATCCAAAATGTCCGAACCGCTCATAACCGTCGATAGCTTGAAGACGCACTTCTTCACTGATGACGGGGTGGTGCGCGCGGTGGATGATGTCTCGCTGGTTATTCCAAAAGGAAAAACGCTGGGGCTGGTGGGCGAGTCGGGCTGCGGGAAGTCGGTTACGGCCCTGTCGATCATCCGCTTGATCTCCAAGCCGGGTCGAGTCGTCGCTGGGCAAGTCACCATGAACGACAACGGCCAACCGGTCGTGCTCACCGATCTGTCGGAAGCTCGGATGCGAAAGGTCCGCGGCGCACAAATCGCCATGATCTTCCAGGAGCCGATGACCTCGCTCAACCCGGTCTTCACGATCGGCGCGCAAATCGTCGAGGCGATCCGCCTGCATCAAAACGTCGGCAAGGCCGAAGCCCGGCTCCGTGCTCTCAAGGTGCTCGAAAAAGTCAGGATTTCGGAGCCCGAGCGCCGCGTGCGACAATACCCGCACGAGTTCTCCGGCGGCATGCGGCAACGGGCGATGATCGCCATGGCCCTGTCGTGCAACCCTCGGCTCTTGATCGCCGACGAGCCGACTACCGCGCTGGACGTAACCATCCAGGCCCAAATCCTCGATCTGCTCAGGCAGTTGCAGGCCGACCTGGGCATGTCGATCCTGATCATCACGCACGACCTGGGCATTATGGCCGAAACGGCCGACGACGTGGCCGTGATGTACGCCTCGAAGGTGGTTGAATACGCGGCGGTCGACGAGTTGTTCGGCAAGCCGTTGCACCCGTACACGCACGGGCTGTTCCGTTCGCGGCCGGAGATGGGAAAATCCAAAAGCGAGAAGCTCAACACGATCCCCGGCATGGTCCCCAGCCCGCTACACTTCCCGGCCGGATGCAAGTTCCATCCCCGCTGCCCCTACTGCCAATCCCGCTGTAAGACGGAAGAACCGGCCCTGCGCGAAATCCGGCCCGGCCACCAGATCCGCTGCCACTTTGCCGGCGAGTTGACGTATGAATGACGTATTGCTGAACGTTGCCAACTTGAAGAAGTACTTCCCGATCCGGCGGGGACTCCTCGCCCGGGTCGTCGGGCAGGTGCGCGCGGTCGACGACATCAGCTTCGCTATCCGTCGCGGCGAAACACTTGGGTTGGTGGGCGAGTCGGGCTGCGGAAAAACAACCGCCGGCCGAACGCTGCTAAGGCTGCTTACGCCCACCGCCGGCCGAGTCGAGTTCGACGGGCTCGACGTTACCGACAGCCGGGGCGACCAGCTTCGCACGTTGCGCCGCAACATGCAGATCGTCTTCCAGGACCCCTTCGGATCGCTCAACCCGCGGATGACCATCAAGGGGATCGTCGAGGAAGGACTCGTCGTCCACCGATTGGGCAACCGAGAGGAGCGGAGCGCAACTGTTAACAAGACGCTCGAACAAGTCGGGCTCGACCCGAGCTACATCAACCGCTATCCGCACGAGTTTTCCGGCGGCCAGCGCCAGCGGATCTGCGTTGCCCGGGCGCTGGCGCTGAATCCGCGTTTCATGGTGCTCGACGAGCCGATCTCGGCGTTGGACGTTTCGATCCAATCGCAGATCATCAACCTGCTGGTCGAGTTGCGCGAGCAATACGATCTGACCTACCTGTTCATTTCGCACGATTTGTCGGTCGTGCAGTACATCTCCGACCGCGTGGCCGTGATGTACTTGGGCGAAATCGTGGAGATGGCCGACAGCGAGGCGCTTTACGCCAATCCGCTGCATCCCTACACGCAGGCATTGCTTTCGGCGGTACCCACGATGGACCCTAAAAAGCGTCGCAAGCGGATCGTGCTGGAGGGCGACGTACCCAGCCCGATCAATCCGCCCTCGGGCTGCCGTTTCCATCCCCGCTGCCCGTTGGCGATGGATATCTGCAAGCAGGAAGCCCCCCGCCAGTTGAATCTCGACGACCATCTGGTTTCCTGCCACGCGGTGGAGTAGAATAGGGTCATGAAGCCGCGCATCTACGAGGTATCTGGCGATGAGTAACCCCCAGTCCAAGAGCTTTGACTGCGTACAAAGCATGCGTCATATTCGGGATGGACTCAGCAAGGAGATTGAGCACTTCAGCCATGACGAGTTGCTGCGGTGGCTTCGATCACATCGGTACTCGCAGCCACTGCTCCAGCGACTTGCCGATAGGACTGCCCAACCAGCGGCTTTGGCGGATGGGGTTTCGCCTGCCGCTGACGGGCAGAGTCTACCAGGAGAAGCAAGTTCGGCTCGCTATTGAGGAGGTCCAAGAATGAAGAAGATGAGTGACCAGTACCACAAGTGGGTCGAGTGGAGCGAAGAAGATCAGGTCTACATCGGCAAGTGCCCCGACCTCATTACGGGCATCCATGGCGATAACCCCCAGCAGGTGTACGGCGAATTATGTGAAGTGGTTGATGATGTGATCGCTCACTTCGAGTTAGAGGGCAGTTCTCTCCCCGCTCCCAGTATCAGGCCCATGCAAGACGTGCTGTAGTGTGGCAACATCGCTGCTCGTACTAGAACATGAAAAGGCGTCAGCGTGATGGCAAATCCACGAGACATCGACGAGCTTAGAGCCCTTCTCGGCCAGCATCTCCCGGAGATTCAGCAGCGCTATGGCGTGGAGTCGCTGGGGCTGTTCGGGTCCTACGTTCGTGGCGAGGCGCGACTGGAAAGCGATCTTGATATTCTGGTTCGCTTCGATCGAACCCCGGGTTTGATTCGCTTTGTGGAACTTGAAAACTATCTCAGCGACTTGCTTCACGTGCGCGTTGACCTGGTGATGGCCGAAGCCCTGAAGCCGAACCTCGGACGACGAGTCCTGGCGGAGGTCGAGCCGGTATGAAGCAACCCCACGATCATCGGGATTCTCTGGAGGACATTCGCGAGGCTGCTCAAAAGGCATTGGACTTCGTGCAAGGCATGGCGTACGAGGATTTTCTCGCGGATGACAAGACCGTCTTTGCCGTCGTGCGTGCCCTCGAGGTCGTCGGCGAGGCAACGAAGCGGATTCCGCCGGAGATTCGCGACCTTGATTCCCGAGTCCCATGGCGCTCGATGGCCGGCATCCGCGACAAGTTAATCCACGACTATATGACCGTGAACCTGGAGGTGGTCTGGAAAACCGTCACGGAAGATCTGCCTCCTCTGTTGCCGATGATTCAACGCGTCCTTGACCAGATGCCCCACTAGTGCCGCAAATCACAGTTGTTAGCCCACCAAAGCGAAGGTTGCCCGATTT
>CAZDHN010000189.1:0-9940 GCA_964505115.1 uncultured Planctomycetaceae bacterium | reverse complement strand
GGGGATGATCCCCTGGTTGCGGCCGGATTCTGAGAAGATCCGGAAAGTGCCGTTGCGTTTCCCTTTGAATGGAGGTACAATAGTTGTAGGTGCAATGTTTGTACGTTCCGAATCGGGCATTGCAAATATGGCATGTGCAAGCACGGCACGGAAAGTCGGCCAAAAATCAGCCCTTGGGGATACCTCGATGTCGCGGACGTTTGTATCGGTTTTCAGTCTCAGGCCGCTTACCCCGCTGTACCGCCTTGAGGAGCCAGGCGTGGAAGACCGCGGATTCTGTTGACCCAGGTCCGCACAACGGAAGCCGACTTACGCTCTCTATTTCACGGAGGAGGAGTCGAGATGTTAGTGCTCAGCAGGAAGTGTGGCCAAAGCGTGTGTATTGGCCGGGACATCACAATTACGTTTCTTAAGGTCAGCCGCCATGTTACGAAGATCGGTATCGATGCGCCCTCTCCGGTTCGCATTCTACGCGGCGAGCTGTGCGGTGGCGGCGGTTCGGCTGCGCCGCTTGATAACCTCGCCCGGGGCGATCCGATTGCCCTTGCGGTTGAGTGCTGATCTTCAGCCTTTGATAAGGATTGTCAGGCAACTTGCGTTGGCAAGGATACCAGCCGGCGAATCGTTCAAACTGGACAACTACGTACGCTGTCCCAAATGCCAGGCTAGAGTAGGTCTTGCTCCGTGCGTTGCCTGCCGCGGTTCTTGAAGAAAACTCTTATCCAAATATAGTGTGGAGGTTCTGGAATGTCTTCGTCAACAGAGGGGGTGCTAACGATGTCACAAGCCGTCCGTATTACGCGCAACGAGTTTTTGGAGGATCGACAAGGGAGAACATTCTCTGACGTGCTGAACGACCCTGAACAGCCGTTTGACGATGTGCTGGCCTTCTTCGATAACGCCGAACGGCAGCGCCGCATGGAGGATGCCGAGATTCATCATGACAGGGCTGCCTTATCGGGGGTCGTTCGACGACTCGAGGCTCAGCCGGCCATCGACGAGTTTCTCGCCTCAAAGGAGCCGCGTCGCACAAAGCGCCTGCGCCAAGCGGTCGGCGTGGTGGTTCGCATCATTATGGAGCAGCGCGGCTGGAGAAAGACGGGCAGAAAAGGCTCGTTGGGAGTTCGTGCCAATGTAGTGCGAGGCACGAAAACGCCCGGAGCCTACCATAACACCGGTGGCTTGGCATTCTGGTTCCTCCGCGCCGAGCGTTACCAACTGATCGATGGAATGCCCTTTCGCTCCGTGAAGGAACGCGCCGAAGGAAACGGGCGGCCTTCCGGGAATTAAGGCCGTTTTGCCGGGGAACCGGGCTTCGCCCTCGGTCATTGGCCATGCAAGGGGCGTAACAATAGGGCCAGAGGAACAGAACCGAGGAGTTGCCGTCTACGCCAACCACGGCCTGTTTCCGTGGCCGCGCCGGAATCCGTGGAAGATGCATGCCTTGAACGACCGAAAATCGTTCGTTCTTAATTCGGAGCGAGATAATGAACCCCTTTCGTGTATGGATCCGTCCTTTGGGAAGCGACTATCGGGTGCGAGTCGACGGCATTGGGAATGCCCGCTGGCTACTCGATCTCCTCGGCCACTCATTCGTCTTCAAGACCGCCGACCCGATGAACGAGGAAGATGGTTCCGCGTGTTGCACCTTCCGTGTGGCGTACAATTCCCGGACGTCTCGACGCGGGCTCGATAGGCTGTTGGCTGCCATTCCAGAGGTGACATTGATGACGGACCCGGCCTGACCACGGCATCCTTCTCCCGCGAAATCGCTTCTCCCGCTGCCACCAGAAGCAAGTTGCCCCAGAGGCCGTGGCCAAGCTCAAAGTGGTGATTAGGCTAAGGAACGAGATCGAAGTGGGTTGAGTGCCGGTTGGTTGACAAGGCGAGGCCGCGGCATCGCGTGAGGCGAGAGAAGGTAAGATGGAATGTCCCACCCGCGGGCCCGCGGAAGTCCACGCG
Source organism: uncultured Planctomycetaceae bacterium (assembly GCA_964505115.1). Taxonomy (GTDB): domain Bacteria; phylum Planctomycetota; class Planctomycetia; order Pirellulales; family Thermoguttaceae; genus CAZDHN01. The sequence continues at coordinate 7,978 of CAZDHN010000189.1, read as the reverse complement.
AGCAAGAGCGGGAACACCTGGCAGTTGATTCTCCCGCGGCCGTTCATGACCAGTTTCAGATGCTACAACTCTGGACGGCAGTACCACGTATCTACCTTGCGCGCCATCTGGTCTTGGTGGCGCGGAAATTATTATCTCTGCATGGTCAATGCGCGGATCAAGGGGGTTCCGCCGGGGAACCGGGCTTCGCCCTCGGTCATTGGTTCTGCAAGCGTCATTAGGAGAGAAGAGAAGTGGAAGTACAACACGGGCAGAACTTGCCAAGTGAGCGAGAGAACGTGCGGGCCGTCGCGGCCATCGAGCAGGGCATCCAGCACCTGGCAAATAGCGAGTACGACCGGGCTATCGAGTGCTTCACCGAAGCAATTCGGCTCAATCCGGAGCGTGCCAGAGCCTATCATCTTCGCGGACAGCTTTACAGCAAGACGGGCAAGTGGGCCAACGCCGAACGGGACGTCGCCAAGGCCCGACGGGCCGAAGCAAGGCAAACGTGAACGGTTACGGGATTCTTAATGTCTCGATGCCAGTGTCTTGACGACGCAAGGCAGCAGCGGGGAGAATGTTGGCCGAGGAGTTCGGCGGCTACCCCGATGAGGCCGCTCGCGGTTTTGCGGGACGGGGCCAGTCCCCTTGAGCGCTTACGGCTACCGAAGAAGGACACCTATTGACCCTTGCATAGTCAATGATCGAGGGCGAAGCCCGGTTCCACGGCGGAACCCCCTTGATCCGCGCATTGACTATGCAAAAATCAATAAGCGGTAACGTGAAGCGATCCAGCCTGTTTGTGATTATTGGACCCGGTATATTGGTCGCCGCGACGGGTGTTGGGGCGGGCGACCTGGCTACCGGTGCCTTTTGCGGCAGCAAGCTGGGGCTGGCCGTGCTCTGGGCCGTTTTGATTGGCGCCGGCTTGAAGCTGCTGCTCAACGAAGGACTCGCTCGATGGCAACTCGCCACCGGCACCACGCCCTTGGAAGGATGCGTGGCGCACCTGGGCCGGCCGGTCCAGTGGGTGTTTCTCGCCTATCTGCTCATCTGGAGCTACTTCGTCGGCTCGGCTCTGATGAGCGCCTGCGGCGTGGCCGCCCATGCTATTCTGCCAATGGTCGACGCCCGATCCGATAAGATCATTTATGGGCTGCTCCACAGTGCCGCCGCCGTCGCGCTGGTCCGGTTGGGTGGCTATCGGCTATTTGCCCGGGTTATGGGCGGCTGCATCGCCCTGATGTTTGTCGTGGTGATTGCAACCGCCGTGGCCGTCAAACCCTGCTGGTCGGAGGTGGTAGCCGGACTGTTCCGGCCGAGCATACCCTTGTGGCAAGGCGAGGGGATCCAGTGGACAATCGCCCTGATGGGCGGCGTGGGCGGTACGCTCACCGTGCTCTGCTACGGCTACTGGATTCGAGAAGAAGGCCGCACCAGCCCGGCCGACCTGGCCGTCTGCCGAATCGATCTGGCGGTCGCCTACGCCATGACCGCGCTGTTCGGCATCGCAATGGTCACGATCGGCAGCACGATCAAGATCAGCGGCGGCGGGGCCACGCTTGTCGTCGAATTGGCCGACCGCTTGCAGGCCACGCTCGGACCGGCCGCGCGATGGGCATTCCTGGCCGGTGCCTGGGGCGCGCTGTTCAGCAGCCTGCTGGGCGTCTGGCAAAGCGTACCCTACCTGTTCGCCGACTTCTGGCAGTTGATGCGGGCGGGAAGCCAAGGGGACGTTGCCAAGAAAACCGTCGATACGCGATCGCTACCCTATCGGGCGTATCTGTACGTGCTGGCGACCGTGCCGGCCGTCGGACTATGGACCAGCTTCCAACAGGCTCAGAAGGTATACGCGATCGTCGGGGCCCTGTTCATTCCCATGCTGGCACTCGCGCTGCTGGTTCTCAACGGCCGCGCCCGGCTGGTCGGCGACCGATACCGCAACCCGATCTGGGTCTCCTGCCTGTTGATCGCCACGCTAGTCTTCTTTCTACTGGCCGCCTGGTTCGAAATCCAAAACCGCTTGGCCGGATGATATAGAGGGCGCAGGAACGCGTTTGTAGCTGGATTCGCAAGAATTCAGCCCGTGAGCGTAAATTCGTCTGAATTCTTGCGAATTCAGCTACCAACGTGTCACCGATCCATTGAGGTTCCGCAAACCCGTTCCTGCGCCCTGATATAGAACGCCATGGGCCTGCCGCTGTTCGGAGGGAATGCGAAAGCGTATAATCGAATAGATTGAATTATGCATTCGAGGTATTGCTCATGGCCGATAGGGTTGCGGTTGTTATTTCTCGTTGGCACGCGGATGATCCGTCGCGCCGGACGTTGGAGGAGTCGGTCGAGGCGGCGCTGGCCGGCCGAGCGGATGTCGAGTTGACGATCGTGCCCAATCTGTACGACCTTGCGCCCGACGGCCCGGCAGTCGGGCGGCTGCGCTCGATCGCCGGCGACATGATCGTGCTCGCCTGGGGCTACCCGCGTTCGGCCTATTGGATAATGTCGGGTAACGGCGTCGAAGGCCGGCTTGGGGTGGAAGCCGGTTCGGAAGAGACGTCGGATCGGACGATCCGGTGTCTGGACCTGGGCTCTTTCGATTCGGCCGATGATGTAGCCCGAGAGGTCGGCGGAATTGCGGCCACGGTCCGCGAGTCGCCGGGCGAAGGGGCGACCGCCATACCGGCCGTGCGAATCGACGAGCCGGTCGAGTCGCGTTGGTATCCGGTGATCGATTTCGACCGCTGCACGAATTGTCTGGAATGTTTGAACTTCTGTCTGTTCGGGGTGTTCGCCTCGGATGAAACCGACTCGCTGGTGATCGAAGAGCCCGACGCCTGCCGCGACGGTTGCCCGGCTTGCAGCCGGATATGTCCGGCCGGCGCGATCATGTTCCCCCGCCACTCCGATCCATCGATAGCCGGCGATCCGGAAGCTTCGCTGGGCGGCTTGAAGTTGGATCTCTCGCAGCTTTTCGGCGGCCTGGACCTCGCCTCGTTGGCCGCCGGCGAGCGTGATCGGGCCCTGGCCGAGAAGCAGACGGGCGAGCCTTCAGCCAAGACCGATCTCGATCACCTGATCGACGAAGTCGACGGCATGGAGCTTTGAATGTTGGAAGTTGGAGCTTGGAGGCGGCTCACGAGGCGGTCGGCTGCTCTCCGAAGAGCGGAACGACACGCTTTTCGACCTCGTCGAGGTCGGGTAGCATCCCGTTGATTGTTAAAAGTTGACGATGGTCTCCCGGCGGGTGGCACTGTTAAAGTGTGCCACTGGCTCTGCCAGCGCTTTCGTGGGAACGTTCCAGCAATGGCTCCTTTGGGCGTACCATCAATCCTGGGCAGGACAGCGAGTCGCCGCACGGTCTGCCGTTGTGCAATTTTCCCTTCCTCTGCCCATCACACGATGGAACATCAGAAGCTTCCAAAGCACTGGCGGAGCCAGTGGCACCCGGCGCGTTGCGGTCGCTCAGCTTCGCGCCCGATGACGAACTGCTGGTAACCAACCACGATGAGCAAGAGACGGCCGCCTCAATGGACGCCGACACCACGCCGGTCTTCGTACCTCGTCTACAAACCGACCTGATCGAGCGTTACGGCATCGAGGTGCCCATCTACTATTGGCCCGCCGCGCCGCGCCGGCTGGTTCGCCTATCCGCCCAGATCTACAACGACGTATCTCAATACGAACGGCTTGCCGAAGCGTTTGACACCCTGCTCTCCTAGCGTGCGTGCCACGAGATTTTCTCTCGCCGAGCCCGTGGGAGTCCTTCGCCTATCAGCGAGCGGTGGGGATAAAAAAACCCGATAATTACGTCTTTCGGGGGCCCCTGGACCCTTGACAACCCGATTTCTCCAGGCTAGCCTAGGGACCATCGTCGGGGTTGGTCCCTGCTGAGTAGGTCCGGCTTGCCCGGTTTTCAGGAGGTCATGCCTGCGACCGGACGAGCGAAACGGCTGTGATCGCAACTGGAGAAGGAGACGGCTATGAATCGACGACTTAGATGTGGTATCGTGCTGGTCCTCGTCATGGCGATTGCCTCGCCGGTCGGGGTGGACACTGCCCTGGGGCAGACGATCCAGGCTAATCCCGACAACAGTAGGTTGGCACCTTTCTCCTCGGGCAGCGATATAGGCGGACACGATGGGGGTGGCGCTTCGGAGCCACCGGTGTCTCAGCCAGCAGCGTATGACTTGCGCTCTTTCGGATACGTCAGTCCTGTCAAAGCCCAAGGGAGTTGCGGTAGCTGCTGGGCGTTCGCCACCATGGCGGCTCTCGAGAGTTCCATCCTTGTGGACACCCTCGGCACTACGACGCGCGATTTCTCGGAGAACAACCTGAAAAACTATCACGGGTTCGATTTGGGGCCATGTGCCGGCGGTCAGATCCTCATGAGCCAGGCCTACTTCAGCCGCGGCTCCGGTCCGGTCAACGAGTCCGACGATCAATACTTTCCCGGGGACGACCGGCAAACCCCGCCGCCCAATGTCCCCGTGCAATCGTACGTCCGGCAGTCGTTGTACTTCGACACGACCAACGAAATAAAGACCGAGTTGATGGCCCGCGGCGCGCTTCACACCAGCATGTACATGGATCAGACCTACTATCGCAGTGCCGACGCGACGTACTATTACAATGGCGGTACTGGTACCAATCACGCCGTCGCCATCGTTGGCTGGGACAATAGCAAGGTTACCGCCGCTACGAATCCCGGGGCTTGGCTGATAAAGAACAGTTGGGGGGCCGGTTGGGGTGCGGGCGGCTACTTCTGGATTTCCTACGACGACACTGCGGGCGGCAAGTACGGCGCGAGCTTCGAGGACGCCGTTCCCGCCGACACGTTCAGCACGATCTACTACCACGACGAATTCGGGCAGGTCTCGAGCCTGAGCAACCCATGCGCCTTTAACGCATTCACCCCAACCAGCAGCGAGGACCTCGAGGCCGTCCAGTTCTGGACGCAGGCGGACGGGGCCAGCTATGACGTGAAAATCTACGACACTTACTCCGGCGGGGCTCTGTCAAACTTGCTGGCATCGACGACCGGTACTCTCCAGTACGAGGGCTACCACACGATCGATTTGCCATCCGCGGTTTCCCTCACTGCGAGCGATCCATTTTACGTCTATTTGGAGCTCACCAACGGTGGCGATTACCCTCAGGCGTACGACTACGCCTATACGGCAACATGGGGGCCGTATTCCACCAGTTCGACAGCATCTGCCGGGGAGAGCTATTACAGTTTTAACGGAATGAATTGGACGGACCTCACCACCCATGATTCCACGGCCAATTTCGCCATCAAGGCGTTGACCGGCGGCTACACACCGGCCTACATTTGGGCCGACGCGGCGTCCGCATGGTCAAACCTCAACACCTGGAGACTCAACGGTCAGGTGCCGGGTTCCCTGCCCGGGCCTAGCGACCAAGTCGAGTTGCCGGCCGACGCTTCAATCAGCAATCAACCCACCGTGGACGACCCGTTTAGCATTGCCGGGCTGTCGATCGATAACTCACAAGCCTCGTATAACATCGGGGTTGCCGACGACGGCTCGCTGACGCTCGGCAACGACGGCCTCACGATGATCGGCGGCAGCACGACCATCGCCCCGGACGTCACGCTGGGCGCCGACCAGACATGGGACACGGGCGCCGGCACGCTGATCGTCAACGGCGACGTGGACGGTTCCGGCAACATGACCAAGGATGGCAGCGGCTATCTGGTCATGAACGGCAACAACACCAACACGGGCACAACCACGGTGGCCGAGGGCACGCTCAAGGGCACCGGCACGATGTGTGCCGACGTGATCATCGACCAAGATGCTTTCCTGGCGCCCGGCGCCAGTATCGGCGACTTCGTTATCAACGGCGACTTGGACCTTGACGGTACGCTCAAGGTCGAGATGGATGGCTCTATTCCCGACAATGATTTCCTCGTCGTCAACGGCACGCTGACGCTCGACGTCGGCACGAGTGTCCTCGACCTTGACATCGCGAGCGCGCTCGATGCCAACACCGACTTCCTGCTGATCGACTACGATACGCTAGTCGGCACGTTCGGCACGATCAACAACCTCCCGTCAACGACGCACACGCTCTCCTACGGCGCGGGCAGCGATGACTCGATCTGGTTGCTGCACACGCAGGGCGTCATTCCCGAGCCCTCGACTTTGCTGCTGTTGGTTATCGCCCTCAGCGCCCTACTGGTCCGGCGGCGGCGGCGTTAAATCGATGAGACACGAACCAACCAGGGCCGCCCTCGCGCGGCCCTTTTTGTTTGTGGGGGGGATTAAAGGGGTCGGATTAAAGGCGGATTAAAGGGGGGGATCAAAGGGGTCGGGAGTCTTTGATTGGCTGCTACCGCCCGCCCCGTCGCACCGTCAAAAACAAAGACTCCCCCCTTTAACCTTCTTATTGATGGTCAAAGAAGCAATGAGGAACACTGATCTTCGCTAATCTCCGTTAATTGTTTTGATTAGTGTCGATCAGTGAAGATTAGTGTTCCCTGGAAACATTATCACGACATTGCTTCTCTGACCATCAATAGACCGTTCGATCCCTTCCTGCCGTCAGGTGGCCAAAAGTTACGCTTGAAATCTTGGCGGGATTTGGTACAGTTGTACACTGCGCGGTTGGCAGCCGGGCGAGATCTTTGACAAGTTGGAAAAGCACACGGGGCGGGCGTCGACCGCGGGTTGGGAAAGTACATAGACAGGATTAACAAGATTGACAGGATAGGCGTTCGCGATCAGCTAATATCTTGTCAATCACGTCAATCATGTCCAAAACCCTTTTCAGAACTGCTGAAGACGTCCCTCGTATTTCTGAGGGGTTCTGGAATTGTAAGTTATTTAAGGGAAAAGGTTCGCGGCAATCTGCCCTTCGTATTTCCGGAAAATGGGCGTCCAACAATTCAAAGTCCGTACGCCGGAAGAGGTTGCGACGTGAAATCGACCCAAAACGGGCTGATTCGAGGACTCGTTTCGGCAGCTCTCGGGAAGAATGGCCGTGGCCGCAAATCATTGGAGAGAAAGGCCTTACGCCCGCCAAGCGGCGGCCTCGGGAATTGTTGATCGTCTGAGAGTTGTTGGGTAACAATTGCCGAAAGGCATCGTACTAGGGCAAATAAAACGTTACGCGACAGCGGGTTCAGCCCTATTGCTTCAGCTCGCCGACCAACTCGTCGTCGACGAACTTTTCGTCCTCGGGGTTGGGAACATGGAAGTAGGTCGCGCGGCCGGCGGGGTCGGGGAACTCGGTTAGCAGAAGGGTGAGGTCGGGCTTGGCGTGTGGGTACCAGGAGTTGGGGCTCCAGGCCTTGATGCGGCAGGCCAGGCCGTCGGGGCGAACGCTGTCGTCCGGGAAGGGACCCTCTAGGGTAGACGGCTTGAGCGTGATCGTTCGCAGGTCCATCTCGGCCAGCTTCTCGTTCCGCTCGGGGTTCAGGCAAAAGATTAGCGGGCCACGCATCACCGCAACCAGACCGGCCTGGGCCTTGCGACCCTTGACGAACCGCCAGGGCATCGGCATATCCAGCTCAACCCTATCGCCAGGCTGCCACTCGCGCCGCAACTTGAAGAAGGCTCCGGCCGGAATCGGTCCCGCGATCGGCTTGCCGTTAACGGATACCTTCGCCCCCTTGCACCAGGAGGGAATACGTAGCGAGAGCGAGAACTCGGCCGCGGCGGCCAGGTCGATTCGCAACGTTACCTTGCCCGAGTTAGGGTAGTCGGTCTCCTGCCGTACGGTGACGGCCTGTCCGCCGGGCAGCTTCAACTCGGCCGTCGAAGGCGTGTAGAGGTTCACCGCCAGGCCGTCGCCGCTGGTGTAATAGATCATGCCGGGCAGGTCGGCCACGATGCGACGGTAGTTATTCGGGCAGCAGTAGGTGTCCTTGGGGAAGTAGACCCGGGGACCGTCGAACGGGGTGTAGTAGCGGATCTTTCGCCCGTCGGGCGATTGGGCCGCGAACAGCGAGTTGTAAATCGCCCGCTCGGCC
>CAZDHN010000188.1:0-10124 GCA_964505115.1 uncultured Planctomycetaceae bacterium | reverse complement strand
GTCTGGGGGACTGGTCCCCAAGTCCAAACAATACAGCCTTTAGTCCATTCTCAACTCACCAACTCCAGTACCTCAAAACTCAACGTCAGGCTGAACCAATACAGCTATGGGCATCAAGTGAGTCGAACACTTCTCGGCATCCTCGATCCGATAGGGAAAAGGGATCACAATCCGCTGGCCTACGGCCACCTCCGGTTGGTTCAAGTACTCGACCGCCAAGGGCAAGTCTTCCCGCCGGAACTCTCGCAAGAGAACTTTGCTGCCTTCAAGACGCATGGTTGCGTATTAGCTCCTTGTCCTTTTCCCAACGACTACTGCACTTGGCGGTGCTTCCAAGTGGTCGCGTCGCATGCTTGAGTGAACAGAGGCTTATGAAGAACCACCGGGACGCCGCCTTACTAGTGTAACGCCATCTCGCCAACTATGTCAAACGCGAGCGAAACCTGCTGGTCGGGCTTCCTTCGATCGAAGATCGCTAGAATGAACGGGGATTCGACCCCATTTTGCCGGCGCTGACTGACGACGAAGACCTCATGCGCGACGTGTGTTCCGCCTTGCTGCGGCCAACGTGAGAAGAAGTGGACGCTTCGGCTCTTCGACGCGATATGCGACAACCCAAGCACGCTGGCCACCGCGGCGCGGGACACGCTCCAATCGCATCCGCATTTCGCCTGGCGGTTTTCGTTGCTGGCCGTCAAGATACCTGCTTGTCGATTACGTCGATGTGAGTGAACACGACATCATCATGGTCGTTCGGCACCTCGTCGAGGGGCCCGGGACGCGGAAAACCTGGACGAGGCAATCGACGTACTGCGCCGGGTACTTGACTTGTGAAAGAAGGCGCGGAAAATATCGAGAATCGTCAGGGAGGAACTGAAACGGCTCGGCGTGTCCTCGCCGATGTAATGCCGTATTGACAACCGTCCTTCTCATACGCGGGGTCGCAATGCGTAAATCGAGAAAGCAAATACCACCGAAGCGCAAACAATTCAAACGGCAGATCCCGACCGTCGAAGACTACGTCCGGAAACTGCCGAAGAATCGGTTGATCGAAATCGTTTTGGATCAAGTGGCGGACAACGAAGCACTGGAGCGGGAGTTGCTCGACGAAATCCTCGAACGATTCGGTGGAGCAATAGAACATGCCTCGCGCGCGTCGCTTTCCCCTGCCTTCCGTGTTCGGCGATTCCGTGTTCAACGGATTGCCCGTGCAAACCTGGTGGAAGTCCCCAAAAAACGACAGTGGGATTCTCCTGTCACGATATAGCAGGCCCGTCGCATCTGCCAAACGGCGTTGCCAATTATCACCGACTACACGGCGCGGCACCGGCAAAGTAGCAGCAAAAGCCTGTGGATCAAGAACGGCTGATACGAACGAATCTTCGACGGTTGTTGCAATGGCGGTCGCGATAGCGGGCACGAGAGGCGCTGGTGGACTTCCGAAATTGGAGGAAGATCGACGTGTCCCGATCGGCAAAAATAGTCCAGCAGCAGCGCAATTGCCAGTAGGTCGTCTGCGCCGCGAGCAATTTCCACTCCATCTGATTCACTAGGCACATCTTGCCACCACAGGCAAGAAAGGCGTCTCCGCCAACGATGCACATAATGCCAATACCGCCGTCGTCGGGATACTGGAGGCGAGTCGTCTAGGTCAAGCAGTCGTGGCAGCTTCGTGTGTTGTTCGACTTCAAGCATCGTGGACCGTTCCAGGAAGACAAGACCTACAAAACACAATTGCATCGGCCCACGCTGTCGCGCATGTCGAGCGAATCGAACAAGGATGGCTCCTCCAGGCAGAGGCCGATATTGACGTCTTGGTCTTGCTGTCGGATCGTTCGCAATAGGTGGCGGTAGACCTCTTCTCGCAACTCGCGGGGAAATCGGGCGCGGCCGTCGGTCATGCGGCCCGGGCCTCGATCGAGTTGCACCGAGATCGGGTTTTTCCGCCCGAGTTTCTTCTCCGTAAGCCGCATTGCCTGGGGATACGAGCAGATCGAGCCGAGTGTGATTCGTTGGAGTTTGACGCGAGACAGCAAATCGACGAGAAACTCGCCATGGATGGCCGCCCAGCCGGGAATCGGGATGATCGGCATCACCACGGCTCGAACGAGGTAACCCGCCCGGGAAGCCGCTTCCATTGCCGTTAATCGATCTTCAAGCGTCGGAGTGTTTTCTTCGAACGCTTCGATGATTGCCGAAGGGTTGACGGTCCACGAGAGAATCGCGTGGGCTCGATGGTCCAAGTCCAAGAGGTTCTCGACGTCGGCGCTCTTGGTCAACAGCGTCAGTCGGGCTGTTGGATGATCGGCGAAGAACGGGATGATCTGCCGTGAGTAGCCGGTCAGCGGATCGAGCGCCAGGCCGTCTTGCAACTTGCCCAGGTAGAAGGCGGTCGGCTCGCCAATCCGCCGGGCCACGCGATCGACCTCAGCGAGAATTTCCGGCAGGTTCAGAAACACCTTCACCGTGGGCGAAAACCGAACGCCCTGCGTTCCGGCAAGATAGCAATAGGTGCAACCGTAGGGGCAGAAACCATACGGCGAGAAGTGCCAGTAGTTGGGGCACGAGTTGCCTTCTTCGGTGCTTTGACGGACCGCGCTGTTGTGCTCGGCCAGCACCAGCGTCCGTTTTCCCGCGTTGTGTAACGCAAGCGAATCGGGTTGCCCCAGGTTGACCCGGTTGTGCGGCGTGCCGAAATCCTCGATCACCTCTGCCTCCGGATAGGCCGCACAGATGCCTTCCGCCACCCGCCGCCGGACCGCCGAAGTGTTGCTTCCTTTGGCCAACACAATCCGCGCCGGTGAAAAGCCACTCACAGGCCGGGGGACGTACTCGCCCAAGGTCGTTGTGTCGGTCGATTCCACCGGGAGTAGGGGCATGGCAGCTTCGCCAAATCATGCCGAGGGGGCTTGCTGGAATAGTAAACATACGTATACTAACCGCTTGAGGTCGGATTGTCAATACCTGTTTGTGGGCCACAATAACAACACGGGGACGTGATGGAAGGAAGAGGACCAATGAAAGTCGGGCCCATTGAGCGGAAGTCGGCCGTCCTCACGTTATCCAGGCTAGTGGTCTGTCCAGATTGACTTTGCCAATTGGGTGCCACTGGCGTCTCGCCAGTGCGTCCGGGAAAGCACGGGCAAGATGCCCGTGGCACCCGTAAACTCAATCTGGACAGACCACTAGCGTGTTTGTCGAACATCGCCACCATCAATCTCACGGCCGGTTGTGCCACGGCTGCATCTACTGCTACACGCGGGGATACTCGAACTCACCTCGCGACGGCATGATTCACTTGTGGTTTCGCCGCGTCACACTATCCCGACGCTCGCACTATCCCAACGCATTGAGAAGTGCTATCAACGCCATTCGTTCATCGTTACTGAGCGCGACAAGTGAGCGGATGGTTTCCATCAACATACTTCCGGCGTGTTCATCGTCGGTGTTTGATTGACCATTCGCGCCTTCACTGCAATCGTTCTTCTCGATCAATTCCTGCAGTGCGGAAGCCATGTTTGTGAGGACATCAGACGTGGCTTTGTCAGCGATTGTCAGGGTGCGGCAGCAGTTGGGGCAAACCTGAGGGCAAACTGGAACGGCGGATTCATTTGGCCCTTGTTTTATAGGGGTTTCCGCATCACCATCGATCCTTCGGGACGCAGAGGTCGCTAGTTCAAATCTAGTCGCCCCGACTTATAAGGCCTTGCCGGCAAACGACTTGCGAGGCATTCTTCGTGATACGATTTCGCTGCGTCGGTCGTGATACGTTCGGTGATACAATCGGTGATACGATCGGGACGGCGTCATTCACCTAGCTGGTCACCCCAGTAAGCGTTCGGCAAGAATGTTTTGGCAGCCAGCTTGCAGCCAAACGTACCGCAAAATCCGGATTTCTGCACGGCGACCGGATTTGTCCTCTCTGTCGCAGGATGTCGAAATCGAGTGCTCGTCGCCCCACGCCCTCTCTCCCTCTGTTCCAGCCGTTCATCAGTATCTTCCTTGCGTGGTAAGTCGTGGTGAAGGTCGCCAAGGCCCTTCCTGGCGGCCAGGAACGCAAGCCGGCCGGCATGGGCAAGAGCGGCGCTTGCCCGGCCGAAGCCGTCAGCGGGCCTGCAAGAAGCGCCTAGCGAGGCAGGGCCGCCAACGAAAGAAGCCAAAAGGGATTGGGAATTAGGGATTGGGGATTAGGGATTAGGGATTAGGGATTAGGGATTGGTTCAAACGCGGGTAACAGTTAGCCCGGTCGCCTGCGACCGGCTGGCGGGGCGGTTTCCGCTGCTTTCCCGTCGCAGGCGACGGGGCTAACCCGGGGCGACGGGGCTAACACGGGGCAACGGGGCTAACACGGACTGTCACGCGTTACCACAGCAGTACGACGATAGCGCCGAACGGGCGGTTGCGATTCTTCGTCATGACGGAGTTCCGCGGTTAGTTTGGGACTGATAGGCACTTGAATCAGCACTGAGTCTGGCCTAGCGGGCCAGGGTTGTCAATCATCGGTCGCAAACACAGCCAGAAGCATTGACGAGGCACTTCTCCCGATGCCGGGTCTTCGGCATGTTTCCGGTTGCACAATCATCAGGGCAGATTACCAGTTCGCCCAAGGCCTGAAGAACCACAATCGTAGCCCGACATTGGCCTTCGCGGCGAACGGCGTCAGTGCTTGACAGCAGACGTCAGTGCTTGACAGCAAAGGAGGACGGGATTATTAGTAGGAACAGGCTCCGGGGAGAGCGAATAATCTAGAATCGGAACCAATCACCATGAATTTCTCCCGAATTACCTTACTGGCCGCCGTGCTGATCACCGTCTGCACGAATATCCTGCCGGCCGCCGAGCCGATCGGCACGCTTCCCGACCAGGAGATGCCGACCGCGCGTCGCGAGGTGGTCGACTGGCTGCGTTGTCCGCGATTCTTCACTCGCGACAACGGCCGGGGCAACCCACGAGCGGGGCACATCACCACACAGGTCCGGCAGATCGCCGAGAACGGCGGCAATGCGTTTCGGCTCTCGATCTATTGGGGTGGTGAAGCGTTCTTCCAGAGCCGCGTCGCGCCGCACATGCCGAACCTAAAGGATGTCGACTACCTTCGCGAGGCAGTCGACGAGGGTAACCGGCTAGGCGTGCGGATCGTCACTTACATGAACCCGAACTGTATCTACGACGATCAGCCACTATACCCCGAGGTTGTGATACGTCAACCGGACGGCACGCCCTGGCTCGTGCCCGCCTACGGCCGGAAACACAACTTCTACGCCTGCGTGAACAACCCCAAGTATCGCAAGATGCTTCTGGAGACGATCGCCGAGATCTTCCGCGAGTACGGCCCGGCCGGCTTATATCTGGACGGTCTGTCGCCGCACGTCTGCTTCTGCCCACACTGCCGGGCAAGGTATCGCGAGATGTTCGGCACGGAGATGCCGGCCAAGTTTCAGAAGAACGGTCCGCTCGGCGTGCTTTGGGAGATGACCAGCACGCCGCAGCTTATCGGCGACCCGAGCGATCCGGACTCCTACCGGCTGACGCGGTTCCTGGCCCAATCGCTCGAAGACATAACCCGCGACGTGACCCAAGCGGCGAAGCGGGTCAAACCCGACGCGGCGGTGATCTACCACAGTTGGCCAAAACCGTCGACGCTTCGCTACTGCGACGCGACACTCGACGAGATATATATCCGCCACCCTTGGCACCACACACTCTGGAAGGACGGTGAGTTTGCCAGTTTCGGGGCGGCCATGCCGGTGCCCATGCTGCACAACATCTACCTGCAACACAAGACAGACTGCGAGGCCCGGCACAAAATGGTCCAGGCCCTGGCCGGCGGCGTCTATCCGAACGCCTGGCGGTTTGTCGGCATGAAGCCGATCTTTCAGTTCATCAAGGAGAATGAGCGGTACTTCGACTTCAACACAACGCGGTCGCTACGGCATGTGGCGTTGGTGCGCGAGCTGCGCCGGTCGAGCGTGCAGCGGACAATTGCCAAGACAAGTGGTGTATCGGTTTGGTTGGGCGGCAAGCAGTGCAGGCTGCGGATTCAAGAGCGAGAACCCGGCGGAAAGATCGACCTGCTCTGCCTTCGCCGCGATGACCGCGTGCCCAGTGACGACGAGTTCAAACAGCTCGACGGCAAGAACACAGCCGATGTCCTCTACCTGCCCGGCGAGTCGTTCGATCCAAGTTGCGGCAAACTCGCGGCGGATCAGGCGAGTTGGGAGACCGGGCAGGGTGGCGGCGCTCTGTCGGACGGCTGGATCGCCTCACGGGGGCACGGTATTCCGAAGAACCCGGCAACGTCGGTTGTGTATAAACTCCCGCCGTTGGGCGAGAGGAACTCGCCGTGGACGCTCTGGGCACGCGTGCTCTGGCCCGGCACGGACAGCGACTCCTTCTTCTGGTCCACCAGCCGCGATGGTGGCCTGACATGGCAGAGCAAGATTGACGGTGTCGCGATGGCCTGTGGATGGCAACCGGCCGACAACTGGACCTGGGTCCGCGCCGGCGTAAGCCCCCATCCTCCACGACGACGCTCGAAACAGTATGACCGCTTCCTCAGCCCTTATGTCGGTTTCTACAGCCTGCTGCTGCACGGTCGCGTGCCGATGACCACGTTGCACCGGCGGATGATCGAGCACGAGCTGACGGGCTATCGGGTACTCTGCCTGGCCAACGAGGCCGCGCTGGGTGATAAGCAGATCGAGGCCGTCGAACGATTCGTGCGAGAGGGTGGCGGGCTGATCGCCACGGGCGAGACGTCACTTTACGATGAACTTGGACAGTGTCGCGGCGACTTCGCGCTCGCTCGGCTGTTCGGCGCCCATTGGCGAGGTGCAACCGCCAATCCAACATCGGTAGGCGATCAGGTCGACCCGGCCCAACAAGCCGCCTGGCGGCTTCACCTGGATGGGAAGCACGAAGTGACGCGTGGACTCCAGGGAGCGTGCGTGCCCGTCGTCGAAAAGCTGATTCGCGTTGAACCGGCTCCCGATGCCAAGGTACTGGGGACCGTTCGCGGCAAAGGGCTGCCGGTCGATGGTCTGCCGGGTGTGATCGTACACCAGTACGGCAAGGGCCGCGTTGTTTATTTTCCCGGCCGTATCGACAGCACGTTCTCCCGCCATCTCGACGCGGTAAGCCCTCGGCTGATCGCCGGCGCGGTCGCCTGGGCCTGCCGCGACCGGGTGCCGTGCCGCGTGACCAGTGCCGAAGGACGGATCAGCGTCAGGCTCTTCGACCAGGACGGACGGCGAATCGTGCATCTGGTGAACCAGTCGGGCGATCCGATCGCCAAGTACGAGCAGATCCCATCGGTCGAGAACCTGACGATCGAACTGGAAGTTCCCAACGGCAAGCAAGTGGCCGCCGTTCGTGCCCTCTGGAGCAAGCAGGCACTGGAAAACCAAGCCACCGACAGCCGGCTCCGCGTCCGGCTACCACGGCTCGACGAGTACGAGGTGATCATTGTCGAGTGGAAGTAGTTTCGTTCGGCACACATCGTTTCCCTCAGACGAGGTTTCCAGGAAGGACAGGTGCAACAATTGGCGGCAAGTGCTTGACAAGAGCTTCCGCCCTAGCGAACATTAGAAGTGTCTGGGGATCGTTATCTCCATCAATGGCCACACCCCGTACTCCCCTCAACATCCGGCACGCCCCGCCGCTAACGCATGAAACATTCTCTTCTATGTCTGCCTCTCATATTGGTATTGTTTGCCGGTTCCCTTTTGGCACGCGAGCCGGTCTGGATTTTCAACAACGGGCCGGACGCCAAGTTGATTACGCTCGGGCAAGGGCAGCTTCACGGCGAAGTCGGGCTGACGAAGTTAATTCCGACCGGAACCGATCTTAGCCTAACCGTTCCGATGCGCGCGGACGACGCGTTTGCCGCCGACGGGCGGCCGTTTTTCGCCGTTCGCTACAAGTACAAGACGGCGATCAACCAGGCAGGCCTGTTCTTCACGACCGATAAGCTGACGGTCCTTTCCGACAAGAGCTACTCGCCGTTTCCCGTCGTCGGGGACAATACATGGCGAACCGAGATTGTCGACATGCGGAAATTCGCCCATAAGAACTGGACGGGAACAATCACCTCATTCCGTTTTGACCCGACCAACCCGAGCGATACCGATTCCGTCTATCAGGTTTCCCGCCTTGGGTTCTTCCCATCGGAGGAGGAGGCCCGCAAATTTCTGGATGCTGCCGTGGACGCCCCCGACTACTCGGAGCCGACGTACTTCACCGCGCCGCTAGAGCGCGTTCTGGTTCCCGGCGGCTGTTTGTCCGATGGGTTCGACCGAACGGAATTCATGCTCCAATCGACGAAAAGCGAGAATCCGTCCGAAACGACGGTCGTCCGGTTTCGTCGCAAGGGCGGAACCGGCAACGAAGCCGTGGTTCCCGTCTGCCAGACGAACCGTTGCGGGTTTACCCGATTCGTCGCGACGAAGCCGGGAGAGTACCGCCTGGCCAATTGTGACCGCCCGTTGGACGACATTTCCAGCCTGGAGGCGAAAACCCGATTGGCGATTAGATTCGTCGTTGCCAGGGAATTGCTCGACGGGGTTGAAGGCCGCACATTCCGCCCGAAAGACCCGGTTTCAGAAGCCACGTGGAACGCCGCGGTTGGATCGCTGCGCCAATGCGAAATTGACCTGAGAAAGCAGCCCAAGCCGGCAACCCGCGCGGAAGCCGCCGTTATGCTGAAGACGGCCATTCAAACCGCGTTGGGCACCGCCATTGCATCTCCGTATACGAACGCTTATCTGACCCGGGACAGAATCCGAATCGGCGCCTGGGTCAATCCCCGCAAAGAGGCGATTGGAAAGGGCTTCATCGAAACGTACAGTTCCGGCGGATTCGACTGGATCATCGCCCATGGCGCGTTGGCCGGCTCTGACAATAGGGAAATGCTGTTGAAGGACTGCGACAAGTACGGTGTCGAACTGATTCTCGGCGATGGTGCGTACAAGAACCCCGCCGAGGCGACCGCGGAATACTTCGACCACCCCTGTTTCGCTGGAACCTACGTTACCGACGAACCGGGAACGGACCAGTACGACAAGTTGGCCGACATCTGCAACACATACTACAAGGAAACCGGTGGCAAGCTACCCTACATCAACCTGCTTCCCATGTACGCCAACGCGGCGCAACTGAAATACGGTGCCTCCGCCGCCGCGATTGAATATTACGACTCCGATCCCCACCTATTCAAGAAATACTGCGATTCGTTCTGCGAGAAGTTCGACCCACCCTATATCTGCACGGATATTTATCCGCTCAATTGGGTGAAGGGCAAGCGATATACGTACAAGGACTATTGCGAATCAATCAATATCATCGCTGCGTCCGCCCGGCGGCATAACAAGGCTTTCTGGTGTTGCATCCAGACGTTCGCCTGGACCCCCAGCAAACGAACCCCGACGGAATCGGAGTTCCGCTGGCAGTCGTACTGCATGCTATCGTTCGGCTGTAAGGGGCTGCTTTGCTGGACTTACGCGGGCTACAAGCCGCAATGCCCGTCGCTGATTACGGTCGACGGGAAGCGAACCAACGCCTGGTATGATGCCGCGACGGTCTTTAAGGAGATTCGCAAGATTTCCGACGCCTTCGTCCAGTACAAGAACATCGGTGCGTTCGCCCATCACTGTACGGACGACACGCCGTACCTCAAATTCA
Organism: uncultured Planctomycetaceae bacterium; assembly: GCA_964505115.1. GTDB lineage: Bacteria > Planctomycetota > Planctomycetia > Pirellulales > Thermoguttaceae > CAZDHN01. Next base: position 446 of record CAZDHN010000188.1, on the reverse strand, counting down.
GCAACCCGGTCAAGACATTCCCGACCATCAAGGAGATTCAATGCGACGACCCCTTACTGGTCGGTTGTTTTGCGAAAGAAAATGGCGCCGCAACCGCGTTTACGATTGTCAATATGAGCGAGTTGGAAGAGGTCAAGACGACGCATGTCAAGCTGAAGATCGCGGGCTCGACGGTCGCTGCCTGGCCTCGCGGGCAACGCGTAAGGCTGTCGCCCGGCGCCGACGGATTCTACCGGCTAACGCTTCCATCGGGTGAAGGGATTTTCGTTGAAGTAGAGTGAGCAGCCACGCAAGGGTCAATAGCACGGGGCGGCAGGGCCGCCAACCAAACCGGTGCTACCGCACCCAGGCAAGAACCCGCTCCCGTTGGTCGCGAGACTTTGTCAAAAGATTTAGGTTCATCCGGTTGAAGCGTAGCTGGGCCACGGGATCGCCAACATTAGGGT
>CAZDHN010000187.1:0-10151 GCA_964505115.1 uncultured Planctomycetaceae bacterium | reverse complement strand
ATGGACGTCGCCCGAATCGATGCCTTCCGAGGCCTGGCCGGCCCGGAGGTAGTCGGAGCGCCCGCCTTCCGCGACAACCTGCTTTGCTACGGCGTTTGCTACGGCCTGGCTTTGCAGGGCCTTAACCGGGGTATGCTGCGGACCAACCTGCTGCCGAAAGAGATCGTCAAGGATCGGCTGATTCGGGAGAAGAAGCCCTGGGCGGTCGCCGCCGCGGCGTTGTTGCTGCTGGGCTGCACGATTGGTTTTGCCAGTTGGTCGCTTGCGCTGGGGACGGTCGACAAGTCCGACTGGTCCGGGCCGGAACAGTCGGCCGGTGGCGTGACCGGCAAGGCCTCGCAATTCAAGTCGGAATCGGACACGGCGCGGACCGAATTCGACGGTACCGACCTGATCGGCCAACACCTGATCGGCAACGTTGAAGGGCGCATCCTTTGGCTGGAGTTGCTGCGCACCGTCAATGCGTGCCTGCCGAAGGATCCGGCCGACAAACGACCCACGGACATAATGCTGCGCAACGAAGTGCAGATCACCAGCATGGAATGCCAGCGAATGGATAATCTGGCGGGCTGGTTCGCGCAGGTGCAAGAGCGGAACCTGTACCAGCCGCCCCCGGAGGAAGAATCACCCGACCAACCGCCGGCCGGACCACCGGCCGGTGGCGCTGCGCCAGGCGCGACGGCTCCGCCCTTGGCACCGGCTCCCGACCCCGCCATGATGCCCGCGCCTGGAATGCCCGCGCCTGGAATGCCCGCGACTGGAATGCCCGCGACTGGAATGCCCGCGACTGGGGCGAGTGGCGTCGAAGGCGAGGGTGAAGCGGGCGGCGGAGGACCTCAAGGCGAGGGCTGGATTATTCAACTGACGGGCCACCACTTTCACAATCCCGAGCGTGCGGGCAAGAACCAGGGCGCGCAGTTCGTCCGCGACACGTTGATCACCGCACTGCACGACCAGAAGGTGCTAATGCCGATCGGCGACAAGGAAGGCGTGGAATTGGTCTCCGTGAAGGAACTGGGAATCGGTTACCCGGTGCTCGTAAACTTGGGAATAGTACACGAGGTCGAAGTAGAAGACCCGAACTTCGATTCGGGTGAAGAAGCGGCGGGCGAAGGCGGTCCCGGCATGGGCCCCGGCATGGGGCACGCGCCGATGGTTCCCGGTGGCACGGCCGGGCGAAAGATGCTCAAGCTTCGCCGCTTCGATTTTGTCGTGCAGTTCTGCTGGCAACCGATCCCACCGACCAAACGACACGAGAAGAAGGCCGAAGAGGAGGGGAAATCGGGAGAGGACGTGGGGATGGGCGATGAGCGATGAGTAGTGAGCAGTGAGCAGTGAGTGATGAGCAGTGAGCAGTGAGCAGTGAGCGATTGGCGATAATCGTACGGGACGATAATTCCGCGAAGGACTGATACGATGGACAAGGTTAAACTCTTTCTGGCGGGACTCAAGAAATATCATTTCTGGGTCTTGGTCTCGATAGTCGTGGTTGTCGGGCTGATGATGTGGGCGACCGCCACGGCCGATCTGGCAAGCCAGTTCGCCAAAAGACAAGGCAAACTCGACAGCGACTTCAGTTCGGTGCGAAACATCATCACCGAGCACGACCCGCCCAACCAGGGCGTCGTCGAAGCAATTCAGACCGTGCACCAGGACCTGAAGGAAAAAGTACTCGAGGCATGGGAGAAACTCTACACGGAACAGAAGCAGAATAACCCCTGGTCGCCCGTGCTGGGTGAGGATTTTCTCATCGTCGTCAAGTCGCTGGGCCCCAAGGATGACATCCCGCGGCAATATCGCGAGCTATACCAGAACTTCATCCGCGATCACTTCCCCAGGCTGCTGGAGATGATCGACGTCCGCCGCCCGGAAGAACCTGAAGAAGGCGCCACCGGCGCCGCTGCCGCTGCCGGCGGCATGATGGGTGAAGGCTCCGGGCACGCCGGGGCAATGGGCGCTAACGTGGAAATGATCGGCAAGGTCGAATGGGATGAGAGTGACCGGCAGCGAATCCAGAATTGGTTCGAATGGCCAAGCCGACCCTCAACCCTCCAAGTCCGGCTTGCCCAAGAGGACCTTTGGGTCTACGAGGCCCTGCTTCGAATCGTCAAGAATACCAACGCAGGCGCCACCAGCTACTATAACTCCGCGGTCAAACGAATCGAATCGCTGGAAATCGGGCAGGAAGTGTCGCACGGCAGGTCAAGGAACCGCACCGATACGCTCGTCAGATCATCGGGTGGCAAGGGGGCTGGGGGCGCGGGAGCTGCCGGCGAGGCCATGGGTGGCGCCGCTGACATGATGGGCGAGGGTGGCGGTCAAATGGGTGCCCCGGGCGGTGATATGGGGATGGGCATGGAAGGAGAGCCGGGAGGAATGGGCGGACCGAGAGGAACTGGCGCTGCCAACGAATTGGCGCAACAAATCCTCGAAGGCCGCTATGTGGATGATAAGGGCAACCCGCTCACGGCCGACGCAAAGTCGCCCTATGCCGAATTCAAGATGATGCCGATCCGCATGGTCCTGGTAATGGACCAGCGGAAGCTGCCTCGATTGCTCGTCGAATGTGCCAACTCCAGCATGCCCGTCGAAGTGCGCCAAGTGGGCATCAACCCGGGCCAAGGCGCGCGTATCGACTTCTCCCGATTGGGCTCCGGCGGGAGCACGTCGAGGGTGAATCTGCGTTCTCCGGGCGGTCATCGGGGCGGCGAAATGGACATGGGCATGGAAGGCGGCCACGGCGGTCCAGCACACCGAGGCGGACGCGGCGGAATGCTGGGTGGGGCGTCGGGCGGCGAATACGGATCCTTTGACATACCCGTCGAAATCGCCGGAATAATCTATATCTTCAATCCTCCAGATCGAGACAAGTTGGGCACCGGCGCCGCTGCCGACCAACCGCCGGAAGGCGCGCTACCGACAACGCCACCAGCGCCACCAGCGGCAGCACCGGCAGCACCGGCAGTGCCAGCAGCGGCTCCGGCGGCGCCACCAGCAGCAGCGACTCCGGCGGCGCCACCACCAGCAGCGACTCCAGCGGCGCCACCAGCAGCAGCGACTCCAGCGGCGCCACCAGCAGCAGCGACTCCGCCGGCGCCAGCAGCGGCGGCTCCGGCGGCGCCAGCGGCTAATGGACCATAGTATTTGTGATATTCGGATCGCGGCGAGACTGGACGTCTTGCCACCAGCGTGCCATGGCACACCGAACGAGTAGGAGTGGAACAGATGAAACTGAAAATCAGCCTCGACAAGAACACGATCCAGGAGTTCTTTGTCAACCATCTTGAAAAGATACTCTTTGGGATGATTGTCGCCTGCTTCCTGCTGTTCGTTGTCAGCGCCGTCGGCCGCGACGTCTACGACAAGACACCGGAGCAGCTTGAACAAGCCGTCAAGCAGGCCGACGAACACTTGGCCGCCACGAACCCGGAAGCCGACCGCGAGCCGTTCGACTACCCGCGTTCGGCGGACCGCAGCCGAATTCGCATCGAGGAAAGGTTCTACGCCCACGAGACGCCCTGGGACTGGGAGGAATTCGAGCCACGCGTCAAGCGAGAGATGCCCATGCTGTTCACGGTGCGGAAGCTTCGCGGCGTGGCCGGGGCGGGTCCGTTCGCTCTTTCCAACACTGCCTCGATGGCCCGCGAGAGGCCGAAGAAAAAAGCGCCCAGGAAGAAGGACGATAAGAAGAAGGGCAAGAAGGATAAGGATGAAAAAGAAGACGAGCGGCTCCGACTCACCGAAATGCAGGGCCCCAGCACGAAGGGTGAACGCTGGATCGTGCTCACCGGGTTGGTGCCGATAACCGAGCAGGAAGAAGCCTTTGACGAGACCTTCAAGGATGCCCAATACAGAAACCCCGAAACCGACACGCCCAACTACATCTACTACCGCGTTGAACGGGCGGAAGTGGATTCCCGGGGTGAAGCGGCCGAACTGAACTGGGTACGCTTCAATCTAAGGGTGGAATTGGCCAAGTACGAGGATCGGACGGGTCCAAACCGCCAGCCGGATACCTGCGATCAGCGCTGTCTGCACCCGGCGATCTGCTGGCCGCTCCCTCCGTTGACTGGCCGAAAATGGGGTGACGAGGTGGTTCTTCCGCCCGAAATCCTCCTGCATCCGAAGCGCCTGCAAGGAATGCCCGAAGAACCGGAGCGGACCGATCCGGCCGATCCCAATGAGGACCCCGGCGATGACCCCACGGTCGACATGCCCGGCCGTGCCAGGGGCCGGCGCGCGGGACCCATGGGCATGGGTGAAATGGCTCCTGGCGGACGCACGAGGGGTCGAAGAGGCGTCATGCCGGGCGGAGAGGGGATGATGTACGCCGAGGGGGGCCGCATGGGTGGCATGGGGCCAGGCGGGACGAAAGTCGAGGAGAACCCTTATCTGCTGTTCCGCTTCTTCGACTTCAATGTCAAGCCCGGCAAGAGATACCGTTATCGCGTGCGTTTGCTGCTGCGAAATCCCAACTACGAAGTCGACCCCCGCTGGCTGAAAGACAAGAAACTGGCGGCAAAGCAGTGGGTCGAGACGGAGTGGAGCGATCCGACCGGCGTGGTTTCGGTGCCCTACGACGATCGCCTGCTGGCTACCGGCGTTAAGGCGGCCGTCGGCGCCGTCGAGCCCTTTGCCAAGGTCATGCTCGTTCATCGCGACGAGGAGACCGGCCAGGAAATAGTCGACGACGTCGATCGCGTTGTTCGCGGAAAACTAATGAACTACGCCGACCGCGAGGGCGCGGAACACCCCACCGAGCGAGAGGTCAAAGCCGATTTCATGACGGGAAGCGTCCTGCTCGACGTCCGAGGCGGCGAAAAACTCCCCGTCAAGGATTCCAGCATGACCCGACCCGGCCGAATGCTCGTGCTCGACATCGAAGGGAACCTGCGGATGCGCGACGAACTGGGCGACTTGACCGATGCCTTGGGCTACAAGAAACCCGAGAGAACCCGACCGACAGGCATGGAAGGGATGCGGGGCATGCCGGGCGAGATGCCGCCAGGCATGATGATGCCCGACATGGGTGAAGGCAACCTGGGAGACTTGGGCGGCGGCGAGGGGGGGAGCCCCAGGCGGAAAAAGCCGCGTAAGCCAAGGCGCTCGGGCAACGACTGATCACTTCTTTGCGCCACAAGTTGCGCTTTCCGGCCGATTCGCCGGCAATCTGGGTGCCGCTGCTCCGGGCAAGCCCCAATACCCATATAAAGCCGCGACCGTTGGTCACGCTGAGAGTTTCGCAAAGCCGCGTGCCTTTCTGCATCGTGCGCAACCAACGGTCGCGGCTTTATAGGTGTCGCGACCCAAGGCTCCCGACAGGGCTGGTACTGGCCTAACCCCATCCTGGAGTGGGGTAGATTCTCCATGTCCTACAAGAATGTACGGTCTATACGCCCCCGGAATCGGTAAAACCGAAGGGAATTTGGCCAATTGAGCCAAAATTCGCGGAAGTGCCCTTGACCCAGATTTCTTGTCCGGGTATTTAACCCGCTCTCTTCTACCGAATTCTTGAAGGACAACTCGAAAACCTGATGCCGTTGGCATTTTGCGGGCAAATTTCCGCCCGCGCGGTGGGGCCGTGGATTGCAAAGCGCAAGAACCGGTCTTGCGGACCTTTTCCCTGCACTGCTTACTACTCAAAGCAGTTCGACGCTGTAGGTTTGCCAACTGCCGCAAGGTTTTGCGAGACGAAAAAGGAGAACCGAGTTGAAAGCGCCCGCCAAAACACTCGTCAGTCTGATTGCAGTCGCATGCAGTCTCTCTGCGGCCTACAGTCTTGCCGAGCCCATCGGGGTTACCTCCCGCGCGATGTTCGGCACGGCCATGGCGAGTCAGACCAGGCCGTCGGACAGCAAGCCTCTTGACAAGCGTCAGCAATCCGACGATCTGCTACGTCGATCGCGCCAGGCACTTGGGGAAGGCAATCTCGATGCGGCCGCGTCGTTGCTCGATCAGGCAGACTCGCTCGGCATGCAGTACAGCGCCTTCCATTTTGGCGACACACCGAAGAAGGTTCGTCGCGACCTCGATCGAAAACGGGCCGCGAAGGCCGGTTCTTCAGGTCGCTCCAGCCAGTTGCTCTCGTTTGGTAAGAAGCAGCCGGCTAAGGCGAAAGATCCCTTCGCCGCCCGATCGGCCAACCCGACGCCTTCGTACCCGACCGCACAGTCGAGGACACCCTCCGCCCCCAACAGCTTGCGACGCTCGGCCAAGCCAACTCTTCTGCCACCGGTCGAGTCGGGTAGCCCCGTCCGGCCGCTATCGGCCGGCCTCAGCGCCGCCTCGCGTTCGCCGTTCGGCGCTTCGTCAATTGACACACCCCCGTCCGACGAAGAGACCCAACTGCCTGCCGTATTAAGGACTCTCACGAGTCGAACTGCCGGCCAGTCAGCCGCCGGCGCAGCGCGCACGCAAAGCGACAATATCCTGCTGATGGCACGGCAAGCATTGGCGGAGGGCGACGTGCGTCGGGCGGAAGGCCTGGCTCAGCAGGCCGCCGCTCGGAAAAAGCAATACGGTCTGCGCGACGACAATCCCGACAAGGTGCAGGCGGCCGTCGACGGCTACCGCAACCTCAAGGCGGAGCCGGCCGAGCGCCAGAAGACCGAATCGTACCGCCGGCAGTACGCCCGCTTGATGATGCAACAGGCCGAAGCCCTACTAAGCCACGGCGACTTCGGCACCGCCGAACGGCTGGCCAATCAGGCTGCCGCGCAGCGAGTGACCTACGGAAGCTTCGAGACGAAGCCGGATAATCTGCTCCAGCGGATTGCCGCCGCGCGACGCCGGACAAACCGGCCGATGTCGGCCTCCGCGGCGCCCGCCGCGAAGCCCGCATCGTCGACTCCGTCGCTGGCCGCCAAGCAAAGGGCCGTCAATCTGGTCCGGCAGGCCCGCGCCGCGCTGCTTTCCGGCCAGCCCCGACAAGCGGAAGCCCTGGCACGCGAGGCCGAGCGGATGCGAATTCCCGACTCGGCCTTCGCCCGCGGAGAAGACCGCCCCGGCTTCGTGCTCTTGGACATCCAGAAGATGCGACAGCGAAGCCCGTCGCAAGTGATTCCGGCCAATGCCCAGTCGGCCACTCCGGCTTCCGCCCGCGCCTCGCGTGCCTTTTACGACCGAGCGAACGATCCGACTCGCAACGTGCGGGCAACGAACCTGCAGCCGGGCAGCATGGCTACAGGCGCTCCGCGGCGTGCCGACTCCGGCGTGCCCCAGAGCAAGGGCATGGCGTTGTTCCAGCAGGGTGAAGCGGCGCTGAAGGCTCACGACACCGAGAAAGCACTCGGATTTTTCGGCCAGGCGGCCGCCTATCGCAACGAATTGGATCCGTTCGTCGCCCAACGCTTGCAGGACCACCTGCAACTGTTATCCGTGCCGAGGGGAGCGAGTCAGCCGGGCGCTCCGGGCACGTCGATGATCGACGAGGCCGCGGCCAAGCAGCAACTGCTGGCGCGCCAGGTGAATGCCGACCTGATTCATCAGGAAGCCAACGCCAGGAAGCTGCTCCGGAGCGATCCGAAGGGCGCCTTGAAGGTTCTCGAAGAGGCCCGCAAGAAGGTCGAGCAGGCCGGCCTGGAGCCACAAACCCGGGCACAATTGCTTCGCCGCATCGACCGCAGCCTGACTGAAACCCGGACTTTCCTGGAGCAGAACGGTGCCCGGATCAAATTGGATGACCGCAACCGGCAGGTCACCGACCAGATTGAGCACGAGCAAGAAGTGAAACTGGAGATCCAGGACAAGCTCGCCCAGATGGTCAATGAGTTCAACACGCTGATGGACGAACAGCGTTACGCCGAGGCCGAGGTGATCGCCAAGCGCGCGTCGGAACTCGACCCGAACAACCCGGTCGTCAGGCAACTCGTCTACCAATCGAAATTTGTTCGCCGCTTCTACAACAATATGCTGGTGAATGACGCGAAGGAACAGGGTTTCATCGATCAGTTGGGTAACGTCGACAAGGCGGCCATCCCCTTCGACGACAACAACCCCTATATCTTCCCCGACGCCAAGGAGTGGGACGATCTGACCAAGCGGCGCGGCGAGTTGGTAGCCCAACAGCGGCGGCATCGTTCGGAGCGCGAGATCGAGATCGAGCAAAAGCTCAAGACACCCGTCTCGCTACAGTTCGAGCAGGCGCCGCTGAGCCGGGTGCTGGAATCGCTGGCCAAGCTGGCCGAAGTCAACCTGCATGTTGATCCACAAGGGCTGGCCGAGGAAGGCGTAACGACCGACGTGCCGGTCACCATCAACCTCAGCCAGGAGATATCGCTGAAGAGCGCCCTGAACCTGATACTCCAGCCGCTGCACCTGAGCTACGTGATCAAGGACGAGGTTCTCAAAATCACCAGCGAGCAGCTTCGCGAGGGAGAGGTTTACACGGTCAGCTACAACGTGGCCGACCTGATCATACCGATCCCCAACTTCGTACCCAGCCCGAAAATGGGGCTTGCCGGGGCGTATGCCGACGCCTTGGGTAACATCGGATTCGGCGGCTACGGGGCCTTCGGCAGCGGCGGCAGCTCGCCACCCCTGGCCGTGGTTGCCAGCAGGGACGGCAATTCCAACAGCGCCCAAATTAACCCCAATGTTCTGGCACAGATGGCCGGCAATCCCGGCTCGCCAACCGGCGGCTCGTCAAGCATGCCCACCGGATTCGGCAACGGCCCCGGCGGACTCGGCGGCGGCGTGGAACCCGATTTCGATAGCCTGATAGACCTGATTGTCAGCACGATCAAGCCGACCACCTGGGACGAAGTTGGTGGGCCGGGTTCGATCGCGCCTTTTGAAACCAACCTCAGTCTGGTCGTCAGCCAAACTCAGGACGTGCACGAGGAGATCGTCGACCTGCTGGAGCAGTTGCGGCGGCTCCAGGACCTGCAAGTTACCATCGAAGTCCGCTTCATCACCGTCAACGACAACTTCTTCGAGCGTATCGGCGTCGACTTCGACTTCAACATCCAGAGCAACCTGCCCGACTTCGGCCCCAATACTTTCGGACACATGGTCACGCCGGGCGATCCGCTGACCGGCACGACGCCGCTTTACGATTCGGTCAACCCACCGCCCCGGGGCGGTGTCAATGTGGGCATGCAACAACCGGGCATCTTCTCGGCCGATCTGGACATACCCTTCACGCAGAACAGCTATGGCCTGGCCGTGCCGCAGTTCGGCGGGTTCGACGCCACGGCCGGTGCAAGTCTCGGGTTCGCGATCCTTAGCGACATTGAAGCCTATTTCTTCATCAACGCCGCCCAGGGAGACCGAAGAACCAACGTGCTGCAAGCACCAAAGGTTACGCTCTTCAATGGCCAGCAGGCGTTCGTTTCCGACACTTCGCAAAGCCCCTTCGTTATCAGCGTGATCCCAGTGGTGGGCGACTTCGCCGCCGCGCAGCAACCGGTCATCGTGGTGCTCTCCGAAGGCACCTTCCTCACCGTGCAAGCGGTGGTATCCAACGACCGGCGTTTTGTTCGGCTGACCGTCGTGCCCTTCTTCAGCCAAATTGACCCCGACGTGGACACCTTCCAATTCACCGGCTCGTCGACAACCACCACCGATACGTCGGCCGATGGTTGGACGGACATCGGACCGGCGGGGACTCCGGACTGGCAACGTACCGACGACGCCGACAACCGTACCACCACCACCAGCGGAACAACGGTGCAGTTGCCGACCTTCTCATTCATCACCGTGACAACAACCGTCAGCGTACCCGACGGCGGAACGGTGTTGCTGGGTGGAATCAAGCGCCTCAGCGAAGGTCGAAACGAATTCGGCGTGCCAATCCTCAACAAGATGCCCTACATCAACCGGCTCTTCAAAAATGTCGGTATCGGCCGCGAGACCCAAAGCCTGATGATGATGGTCACGCCACGAATCATCATCCAGGAAGAGGAAGAAGAGCGGCTCGGCATCCTGCCGTAAGATTGCCAGGTCCCCATCGCACGCCGGGAGTGAAGTCTGGTGGCCCCGGGCCAATCGCCCCGGGCCGCCGCCAGTACCGGTCTACAGACCGGCGTGAATTTGGCCGAGGTGTTACCCTTTTCCGAATCGGAAGGACCTTGTTGACCAATCACTTACTGGAAAAGAGTATTTGACAGGATTTACAGGATTAACAAGATACGGGCCGAGCCGAGAGACGT
>CAZDHN010000186.1:0-10167 GCA_964505115.1 uncultured Planctomycetaceae bacterium | reverse complement strand
AACAGAATCCGGACCAAAATGAACACCACATTACTCCTCATTTTCGGGAGCCCAGACCTGTCCCCCTCGCGCCACCAAAGGGGACAGGTCCATGTTTTCGGCTTGAAACTCCAGCGAAATGGACGATCAACCGACCGAAAAATGGACCAGTCCCCAGTGCAAGCGTGAACGGCCTTCCCTGCCAGCTTTTTCCAACAGAGGGGGGTCGCGGTGAAGTGGCTTCTACCTCTATCATAACGCGTTGTGGCGGAGGCCGGAACCACGGGGCCGTTTGCGACTTCGCGCGAGTCTGCTATGGTTGACGGGGCGTGCGAGAGCCGACACGAGTTCTAAACCTTCCAACGGAGTCAATCATGGGCGTTGCCTTTCGACGTATATGCATCATCGTAACCGCCGCGGCCCTGCTGAGCGGGTTGTCGGCCGCGCCAGCCATGGCGCAGGGTGGTATTACCATCGAGGCGGTGGCCGGCAAGCCGTTCGGCGTCGGCCGGATGTCGATCGAACTGCCCAAGGCCATGCTGCCGGAGCCGTTGGGGCTCGACGGCCTGATGATCACCGACAAAGACGCTCGAGTGCTCTATCCGGCCATCGACAAGCCGGGCGAGTTTCTCAATATCGCCAAGGGAATCGTCGATCAAATCGACCGGCCGATAGGGCGGATGCTCGGCGAGTTGCTCAACCAGCCCCGGACGCCGATCAAGGCGTATTTCCTCTTCGTCGGCAACGACCCGCTGGAAGTGACCGTACACGCCCGCCAGCCGATCCGTCGCATGGTTGTGCCCGGCCACAATCCGGAGGCACATCGGGCGTGGCTGCGCCAGTGGTGGGAGCAGTACGCGGCTCCGACCGGCGGCCCGTTCCAAAAGACGATCGACTATCCGCCCTTGGTCGAGAACTACCTCCAGTCGATGCTCTCGCGCCGGATCGGCCTCGCCATGCCGGAAGACGAGAAGGAAGAGCCCTGGCGCCAACAGTTCGACGAAGAGGTTGGCATGACGTTCGGTACCGAAAAGATTCGCCTCGCCATCGAGCGACAGCGAATGCTCGGCGAGGCTACCGATATTCAGCCCGCCGATCAACCGGTGCCCGGCCCGTTCGCCGTGCCGAGAACGCAATACCCCGAGTTGGCCGAGGATGTCACGATCGAACCGATCGCCATGCGCGTGCCGGTCGAATGTATCTACGTCCGCTTCGGAAGTTTTTCGAACTTCCTCTGGATGCAAGACACGATGGCCCGCTTCAACGGCGACATGAAGAACCTGGTCGCGCGGCGCGGGCTGGACTACGGCATGTCTCGGCGGATCGAGCGGCAGCTCGTGGTCAAGCAGTCGGCCTTATCGAGAATGCTCGGTGATACGGTGGTAGCCGACGTGGCTATCATCGGCACCGACCTCTTCTTCCGCGAAGGGGCCGCCTTCGGCATGCTCTTCCAGGCCCGAAACAGCTTCATTCTCGGCCGTGATTTTTCGGGCAAACGGGCCGAGGCGATCAAAAACGACAGCACGATCAGCGAGCAGACGATCACCATCGGCGAGAAGAAGGTCTCGTACCTCTCGACGCCGGACGGGTCGGTCCGCTCGTATTACGTGGCCGACGGCGATTTTCATTTCATTACCTCGTCTAAAACGCTTGTCGCACGGTTCCTAGAAACCGCATCCGGCAAAGACGTCTTGGGCACCTCCGAGGAATTCCGTCACGCCCGAAGCGTTATGCCGATCGAGCGGGCGGATACCATATTTGCCTATTTCTCCGAGGCATGCGGCCTCAACATGATCGGGCCCCGCTACCGTATCGAAATGGCGCGGCGGCTAATCGCGGTCGCCGACATCGAACTGGCGCAAATGGCCATGCTGGCCTCGGCCACCGAGGGACTGCCCGGCGAGACGGTCGAGGAACTGATGGTCGGCGGGTTCCTGCCGGCCGAATTCGACCGCCGGCCGGACGGCAGCCGAACCGTGCTGGCCGACGACGTCTACGATAGCCTGCGTGGCCATCGCGGATGCTTTCTGCCGGTGCCCGACGTGCCACTGGGAAAGGTCTCCCGTTCGGAGGCGGCCGCGTACAATAAGTTCATCGAGCAGTTCATCGCCAACTGGGGCCGAATCGATCCGATGATGGCGGGCATCAAGCGGGAGGCACTGGCCGAAGGGCACGAACGGGTGGTGATCGACATCCTGGCCAGCCCCTTCGACAGAAAACACTCCGAGTTTGTCTCGAAATGGATCGGAACGGCCGACAACCTCAGCCTGGCGCCGATGCCCAACGACATAATAGCGGGCGAGATGATCTCAACCAATGGGCGTCTCTTCGGCGGCATTTGGGACGTCGGTCCGAGCGAGGCCAACGCCGGCCAGTTACTACCGATCGGCCCGTTGCGAAACATGCTGGTCGGTTACGTCGGCACTACAGGTCAAATGGGCTTCCTCGGACTTTTGGATCGCTGGTCACAAGCAACGCGCCACATACCTGCCCGCCGCCGCCAGAGGGCGCCCCTTGTGCTTAGCCAGCAGTCCGGTCAATTTACCGTCTTCTCGTTGCATCGCGAAGTGATGGCAGCCGTGGCCGGCCAACTCCGATACGAGCAGGCCGAACGGCCGGCACAAATCCGGCTTCGGGTGGGCGACATCTCCCGGGCGAGGGTCACTCCGTCGCTGAACTCGCTGGCGTACGGTCGCACCCGCGAGACTTCGCTGGGTAATCTGCGACTGTTGCACGCCATGACCCAGCAGTTGCACGTGCCGGGCCCCGATTGCCTGGTGGCGGCTGAACTGCTGTTGGACGCCAAGCTGGTCTGCCCGTTGGGCGGCCAGTATGTCTTCCAAGAGACAGCCGACGGCGGACACTGGATCTCGACCGCCGTGCACCCGGTCCACAGCCAAGGTTTGCTGAAAACACCGGCTCCACCCGGCTACGCTGCCCCGCCGCTGAGCTGGTTTCGTGGCTTGGATCTCGACGTTGCCATGACCGAGAACCGGCTCTCGGCCCACGCCGACGTCGTCATGCTCCCGCCCGACATGCCGGAGCCCGAACCGCCCAAGGCCCAAGAACCTCAGCCCGAGCCGGCCAAGAAAGCCGACCCGGCGAAGAAGATCAAGAGCCTGCTCGATTCGCTTCTGCCGTCCAGGTAGGTCAGGCGTTCCCCTCCTAAAAAGCCGCGACCGTTGGTCGCGCTGAAGTGCGGGAAAGCCGCCATTCTTGCAGTTCAGCGCGACCAACGGTCGCGGCTTTATATTATCGGGCTTCCCATGTCCCCTTGCGTCCCTATCTTTACGCACCCGGCCACATCCGCTCGTGACGTAAAGAATTGGTGTGGAACGATTTCCGGGTCGTGGGTAGACTATGCGGCTGGTCCGTGCTATCGGCTTCGGTCGATTGCCAACGGGCGCATGCCGAGGAGCCGCAAGTTGCTCGCAAGGAGGCGATCATGTCGAATAGGCCGTTTCGCTTTGTCCACGCCGCCGATTTTCACCTGGAAACGCCGCCTTCCGGCGTGACGGAGGTCCCGGACCATCTCCGCGAACTGTTCATCGAGTCGGCCTACTTGGCCGCCGAACGGGTTTTCGAGACGGTCCTGTCGGAGCAGGCCGATCTGCTGGTTCTTGCCGGCGACCTGCTCGACCCTCGGCACACCGGCCCGCGGGGACCGCTGTTTCTGGCCGAGCAGTTCGAACGTCTTGCCCAGCGGAACGTGGTCGTCTATTGGGCCGGCGGTCGAGTCGATCCACCCGACGCCTGGCCGTCCTCGGTCCGCTTGCCCGACAACGTACACGTCTTCCCTCGCGGCCGACCGGAAGAATGCATCCACTCGCGCGACGGCGCCCCCTTGGCGCGACTTCTTGGCGCCAGTCGCGGGCGCGGCGAGATAATCCGGACCGTCGATTTCGATCCCGACCCCGGCAGGCTGTTTTCCATAGCCGTCACGCACGGAACGGCCGAGCCCGACGCGCTTCAATCGCGAGGCATCGAGTACTGGGCATTGGGTGGCCGGCACGAGCGCTCCACGCCGCTCCGTGCTCCATGCACGGCACACTATCCGGGCAGTCCGCAGGGACGCCGGCCGGGCCAATGTGGGCCGCACGGTTGCACGCTGGTGCAGGTCGATCAACAACGCCAGGTGCGAAGCACACTGATGCAAACCGACGTAATGCGCTGGCACGACGAACGGATCATGGTCGATCAAGAAACCACCCGCGAGGATCTGGAAATACTATTGCGCGAACGAATGCAGACGCTTATGGCATCGTCGCCCGACACCGATCTGCTCGTCGCCTGGACGGTTGCCGGCACGGGCGAGACGATCGGCGGGCTGCGTCGCGGGGCGGGCTCGGCCGAGTTGCTCGAGTGGCTTAGAGCGGAGTTCGGATCCGGTCCGCCCGCCGCCTGGAGCGTATCGCTAAAGATCGAATCGACCGACACCTTGCCGGCCGAATGGTTCGAGCAGGAGACAATCCGGGGCGATTTTCTTCGGGCGATTCGGCAATACGAAGTGAATGGCGATGCGTCGTTGGAGTTGGAATCCTACCTGGCCGACGAACAATTGGCCGGCACACTTAGCTTTACGGCCGATCTGCCGGACGGGCCGGCACGGCGGGAAGTGCTGAGCCAGGCGGCCACGCTGGGCGTTGACCTCTTAAGCGGAGAGGAGTCACGAACGTGAAAATCACGGCACTGGAAGTCGACGGTTACGGCGTTTGGAGCGATCTGAAGCTCGACGAGATGTCGGACGGGCTGAATGTCTTCTTCGGCCCCAACGAGGCCGGCAAGACCACCTTGATGCAATTCGTCCGCTCGATGCTCTACGGCTTCTCGCCTTCACGGCGGCACTACTTCCCGCCGCTTCGCGGTGGACGACCCGGCGGATCGATTGCCACCAACAGTGCCAACGGCCGATTCCGCATAAGCCGGCACGCCGACGATGAAGCAGCCGACGATACCCAAGGCAAGCTGCTGCTGGCCGGAGCCGACGGTATCCGGCAAGGCGAGCATCTGCTGAAGGTGCTTCTGTCCAACGTCGACGAGCCGATCTTCAACAACGTCTTTGCAATCGGGCTGCACGAACTTCAGGAGTTGGGCACCCTAAGCGATACCGAGGCCGCCTCGTTGCTCTATAACCTGAGCGCCGGGTTGGATCGAATCTCGCTGGTCGAGGTGATGGACACTCTGGAGGCCTCGCGTAATCGGATCCTCGCCGCCGACGGCCGACCTTCCCGGGTGGCCGAGTTATTGGAGCAGCGCGAAAAGCTCCGGGCCGAAATTGAAGAGCTTTCCACGCTGGGCGATCAATACGGCCGCCTGGCCTCGCGACGCGATCAACTCGATCGGGAAGTCGCCCGGCTCCAGGAAGATAACGACCGGATTCAGCTTCAATCGAAGGTGATCGAAACGGCCGTCGGCCTGCGCGACCGCTGGCGGCAGCGAGCCGAGTTGGACGAGCAGTTGGCCGCCCTGGGTCCAATGCCCGCCATGCCCGACGGCGCCGTCGATCGCTTCGACGAGGTCAACGCCCGGCTCCAACGGCACCAACAACGAGTGGAACAGTACGGGCAGCGGCGCGGCGAACTCCGTTCGGAGGCGGCCGGGCTGGAAATCAGCGAAGCACTGCAACGGCAGGCGTTTCGCATCGAGGCGCTGGGCGAGCAGGAGACCTGGATCGTTACGCTCAAGGGTCAGGTCGCCGAGTTGGAAATAGAAATAGCCGAATTGCGGTCACGGAGTTCCGACGACCGAAAACGGTTCGGCCTGGATGAAGCTGCCCAGTCGGGCGAACTGCCCGTGCTTTCCCGACACATGTTGGCCACGCTTCGCCGTCCGGCCAAGGCCCTGCGTCAATCTCGCGAGCGGCTCGAAGAAGCAACCGCACAACAGACCGAAGCACGCGAGACGGCCGAATCGGCTTCCCAGCAGATCGAAACGGCGCTGGCCGCTCGAGGCGCTCGGGGGCTCGTGGAAACGATTGAAACGGCGGGCAACTTCGTGGCCCAACTCCGCCGCCGCGTACATGTCGATCAGCGGCTTGACGAGATGGACCGCCACCAGACCGAACTTGAGGATCGAAGCCGCGCCCTGCTGGAACGCCAATTGATGCCGGCTTGGGTCTTGTTCGGCTTGGGCGGGATGTTCGCCCTCGGTGTCATGCTCGTGATGGCCGGCCTGTTCTTGCCCGCTTCGGTTACCGGTACGCTCGGCTGGGCCCTGGCGCTATTGGGGCTTGGCGGCTCGGCCGCGGCCGGAATTACCAAGCTCGTTATCGACCAGTCCAGCGCGCGACAGCTCAACAACTGCCAGAAACAGATCGGCATGCTGCAACTGCAAATCAAGCAGGCCAAGCAGGAACGAGAAGAGTTGGACGGTCAGCTTCCCCAAGGCAACGGGTCGCTGACCAGCCGGCTGGAGGCGGCCGAGGCCGAGTTGGCTTCGCTGGAAGAACTCATGCCGCTGGACACCCGCCGGCAGGCTGCCCGACAGGAGGCCGAGACGGCTTCCGCCCTGGCCGCCCGGGCCGAAAGCGAACTAACCGACGCCCGACGCCATTGGCGCAGGGCACTATCCGAAACCGGATTGCCGCCCGGCTTCTCCCCCAAGCAAGTGCGAAACCTCTTCCAACACAGCGACCGGATCGCCGAAACGCATCGCCACTTGCAACGCCGCCGCGAGGAACTCGAACAACGCCGTCGCGAGTTAGACGCCCTGACCGATCGGATTTCGCAAATTTCAGCCGATGTCGGCCTGACCGGAGACCGCAACGATCCGATCGAACAACTGCACGAATTGACCCGGCTGTTGGCCGAGCAGGAAACTCGAATCGCGCGCCGCCGCGAATTGCGCGACCAGGCCAGGCGCATCCGCCGCAAACGGGCGAAACATGAAGCGGCCATCTTGCAGCTTAAATACCGGCGTAGCGAACTTCTCAGTCAGGCCGGTGCCGACAACGAGCAGCAGTTCCGCGAGCGTGCCTTGCGAATCGGTCGGGCGGACCAACTTCGTCAGCAGCGAGAATCGGTTCAGGCCGAAATAACGGTGGCCATCGGCGGACACTGCACCGAACAGGCCGTCGCCGAGCAACTCGCCGAAGGAGCCAACCAGCAGCTTGAAGCCCGTTGGGACTCGCTCCAGGAACGACTCCCGACCATCGAGAAGCAATTGCAGCAGCAGTTCGAGCAGCGCGGCCAGCTCAACGAGCAGGTGAAAACGCTGGCCGCCGACAATCGACCGGCCGCCAAGCGACTCGAACTCTCGCTCGTCGAAGAGCGGCTCAAGGAAGCAGTCGGCCGATGGCAGGTCGTCGCCGTCACCTCCCGAATCCTGGAAACGATTCGCGAGACGTTCGAACGCGAACGCCAGCCGGAAACGCTTCAGGAAGCCTCGGGGTATCTGGAACGGTTGACCCAGGGGCGCTACTGTCGGGTGTGGACGCCTTTGGGCGAGGACGTGCTTCGGGTAGACGACGCCGACGGCGAGTCGCTGCCGGTCGAGGTGCTCAGTCGGGGAACTCGCGAGCAGTTGTTCCTCTGCCTCCGCCTGGCGTTGGCGAGCTGCTACGCCCGGCGTGGAATCCGCCTGCCGCTGGTGCTGGACGACGTGCTGGTGAACTTCGACACCGATCGTGCCAAGGCGGCCGCCGCCGTGCTCCGCGACGTGGCCGCCGAAGGCCAGCAACTGCTCGTGTTCACCTGCCACGAACACATTTACAAGTTATTCAAGTCGCTCAAGGTGCAGGCCAGCCGCTTGCCCGACAATAGCGACATGCAAGCCGTGGTATCCGTTCACACTGTCGAAGCGAAGCCCACGCCAAGACCCAAACCGAAGACCGTGAAACCGCCGCCGCCAGTCGAGCCGGAGGAAGCGCCGGAGGAAGCGGTCGTCGCCAAGCAACGTAACATCGACAAACCCTGGGCAAAAGACGAACTGGACGAGGAGCCCCCATTGGAGGAAGCAGAGGTCGACGAAGAAGAAGCCGACGAAGAGGAGTTGGAGGACGAGTTGGAGGACGACGAATACGAAGACGACGAAGCGGACGAGTGGGAGGAGTACGAGGAGGAAGAAGAGGATGACGAACCGGGTAGCGCGGAAGCGGCCTGACGGCCTGGTGAATGATTCACATTTATTGATCTTTGCATAGTTGATGCGCGAACAAAGGGGGTTCCGCCAGGGAACCGGGCTTCGCCCTCGATCATTGACTATGCAAGGGTCAATAGTGGCCGCGCCTTGCCCGGCGCGTCCACGTCACTAATATTCCGCCACCTCGGAAAGGCTCGCGACCAACCGCAACGGGCCGACGCGACCAGACCGGCAGTGACTATTGGCTGGCGGCCCGGCTGCCCCGCGATTCTTGTCCGAGCCTTCTTCAAATGGCTCGTCGGACAACTCCTCGCGCCACACCCGAACGGCCGCCGGCGCTTCGATCCCCAGCTTCACCCGGTGCTTGCGAATCGAAAGCACCTTGACCCTGATATTGGGTCCTATTCTGACGGCCGTCTCGCAATCTCGTGAAAGAACCAGCATCGTCTGCCCTCCCTGCATTCGTTCTGGGAAACCCGTCTCGGTAATGACTACCTACCACCATCCCCTCCCGTAGCTCATTTCGACTTCGCAATGGCGCAGGAATTTCGCTCGCGAACGGTAGAGAACCACGAATGCAACGTGGTGTCTTCGCTGATTACACTACCTCTTACTGGTGCTGCAAGATGAGTATTTGGGGCATTTTCACATTCTCCGAAGGCCACCACGTTAGCCCAGCGGGGGGTGCCAGGTGGCAATACTATTTGCCGACTGCCATCGCCTATCGTGGCAGTCGGCCCCTTACCGCCAAACCGCCAATGGGCCGGGGTATCCGGCAAGCCCACTGTTGAAAGTACCGTCGACTTCGACGATAGTATATTGCATTCATTTCGAGATTGGCACCGCCATGCGTCCTTGCTGACGGATACAAGGTTACTTACAGGCACGGGAGGATTCAGGATGTACGTCGTGTGTGTTCATGTCCAGGTTAAGCCGGAAAACGTCGACGACTTCATCCAAGCGTCGCTGGAGAACGCGCGGAACACGATCAAGGAGCCGGGCAACCTGCGGTTCGACGTGAACCGCCGGATCGACGATCCGAACCGCTTCGTCCTCTACGAGGTCTACCGTGACGAAGACGGTATGAGGGCCCACAAAGAGACCGACCATTACGCCCGCTGGCGCGACGCCGTGAAACCCTGGATGGCCGAACCCCGCCGTGGCGACAAACACATCGGCCTCTTTCCCGAAACCGACGCGGGCTGGGCCACGCGTTGTTAGTAAGGATTTTCCCGTAGCTGGATTCGCAAGAATGCAGCCGGAATACGGCCAAGCGAATTCCCGCGAATCCGGCTAGCAAACGAAAAGGCAAATCATGAGATCAATCAAGATGCATCTGCTGACGGTGGCAATTCTGGCCGGGATGATTACCTGCGTGTCGACCTGCCGGCGCGCCGAAGCGGCCGAATCTAAACGGCCGAATTTTCTGGTCGTCTTGAGCGACGACCTGGGCTACGGCGATCTGGCCTGTTTCGGTCACCCGCTAATCAAAACACCCAATCTCGATCGGCTGGCGGCCGAAGGCCTGAAATTGACCAACTGCTACGCCGCGGCCGCCAACTGCTCACCCGCCCGAACCGGCATGATGACCGGCCGAACGCCCTATCGGGTGGGCATCCACAACTGGATCCCGCACCTCTCGCCCATGCACGTGCGAGCGAGCGAGATTACCGTGGCCACTCTGTTGCGAAACTCGGGTTACGCGACCTGTCAGTCGGGCAAGTGGCACATGACGGGCCGGTTCAACCTGCCGGGGCAACCGCAGCCGGGCGACCACGGGTTCGACCACTGGTTCGCCACGCAAAACAACGCGCTGCCGAACCATCGCAACCCGAACAACTTCGTTCGCAACGGTCGGCCGGTCGGCCAACTCGAAGGCTATTCGGCCAAACTGGTGGCCGACGAGGCGATCGATTGGCTCAAGAACATTCGTCCGAAGCAGAAGCCGTTCCTTCTGTACGTTGGCTTCCACGAGCCGCACGAGCCGATTGCGTCGAACGAGCGATTCACGCGGATGTATCCGTCGTCCGACCCGAGCTATTCGGCCCACCACGGCAACATAACGCAGATGGACCACGCCTTCGCGCGGCTGATGCGGACGGTGGATGA
>CAZDHN010000185.1:0-10169 GCA_964505115.1 uncultured Planctomycetaceae bacterium | reverse complement strand
CGGGTGGATACACATCCCCGTTTCAGTCCCGATGGCCGCTTCGTGGTAATCGACGCCCCCAAGGCGGGCGAAGGCCGCCAGTTGCACCTGATCGACATCAGTGGGATTGTTGGGCGGGAATGAGCGAGAGCTTAGCGGTAGACATCTTTGCGATGACGCGAGGTGCTCACCTGCCCTTCTCCGTGAGATAGTCGCGGAACGGGCGCGACGGTTCATCTTGCCTTTGGGCAATTAGGGCAAGATCCAGCAAGTCTTCCCGAAGATCATCATCCTCGGCAATCCTAGCCAACACGGCATCGCGCTGTTTCTTGGGAAGCGCTCGCAGCGCCGTCAAGAAGACCTCGGCAGTCGCTTCAGTTGTGGTCATCGATACGATTCCGGCTTGGGCAATTCGTCGTCGCGGGTTGAATCGGCTGAAGGGGGAGAATTGTCGCTTAACGTCCTCTACTGGCAATTCTACGCCACGCCGTCCCGCGGACGGTTACCTTCCCCCTTATTCTATTTGACACAAGGCCGGTTGACAAGCACACGGTCGAGATGGCATCTGACGGGGTGCTTGCCCAAACCGGCTAAATTTCGTAAAACCGGGCTCTTGGAAACGCTTATGCGCTGGGGGGCATCGGAATCACGAAGTTCAATCTAGCTCAGGGGAGCAATCATGTCGGAAGCAGGTTCGCCGCGGGTCGGCGTTGTGATGGGTAGCGACAGCGACTGGCCCAAGATCAAGGCGGTCGCGGCCGCTTTGGAGGAGTTTGGCGTGTCGTTCGAGGTTCGGGTGATGAGCGCCCATCGGACACCGGAAATCGTTCGCCGGTATGCCACCATGGCCGCCGCGCGGGGGTTGCAGGTCATCATCGCGGCTGCCGGTGGCGCGGCCCATCTGGCCGGCGTGATCGCTTCGCACACCACGCTGCCGGTCATCGGCATTCCCGTGCCAACCAACCTACAGGGCGGCATGGACTCGTTGTTGTCGACCGTCCAGATGCCCGGCGACATACCGGTGGCCACGGTGGGCGTCGGCATGGGCGGTCCGCGTAACGCGGGGCTCCTGGCCGTGCAAATCATGGCCCTCTGCGACGAGGGGCTCCAGAAGCAACTCGTCGCGTTCCGGCAGAAGCTGGCCGACAAAATCACAGCCAAGGAGGAGGGCCTGCACGCAAGAATTGCCAACGGTTGCGATTGACCCGGCTGAACGCAATACCGTTCGTGTAGTCGTAAGCGCCTATGTTACACGGAGTTATGGCATGGCTACTATAAAGCCGCGACCGGTGGTCGCGCTGGAACTTTTGGAAAACCGCGTACCCTTCTGTCCCGTGCGCGACCAACGGTCGCGGCTTTATAGGTTTCGCGTTTCCGCAACCCGTCGGAAGGAACCCACATGAAAGACCTTGAAACGCTTCGCTGGGTCGGCGAAGAAGATGGGCGGCTGGAGATGATCGACCAGACCCTGCTGCCGCTGGAGTTCGTGGAAATTGAGTGTCCCGACGTGGAGACGGTCTGGGAAGCAATCAAGATGTTGCGGGTCCGCGGTGCCCCGGCCATCGGACTCGCGGCCGCGTACGGCGTGTGCGTCGGCATGCAGACGGTCGTCGGGGCCGACGAGCCTGCCTTCTTCAAGCGACTCGACGAAGTAACCGAATACCTGGCCGGCAGCCGACCGACGGCCGTCAACCTCTTCTGGGCACTCGAGCGGATGAAACAAACTGCCCAGCGGCTTCGGGGTGAGAAATCTCCCGCCGAAATCGCCGCCGCGCTGTTGGCCGAAGCTCGGACAATCCACCAGGAAGACCGCCAAATCTGCCGCGCCATGGGACGCCACGGGGCCGAACTGCTCGAGGACGGTTTTGGCGTAATCACCCACTGCAACGCGGGCGGGCTGGCCACTGCCGATTACGGCACGGCCCTGGCCGTGATATTTGCGGCGATCGAGTCGGGCAAACGGCTGAAAGTCTACGCCGACGAGACCCGACCGCTGCTGCAAGGCGCCCGATTAACCGCCTGGGAGTTGGTCGAGCGGGGCATAGATGTTACGCTGATCTGCGATTCGATGGCCGCCCAAGTGATGCGGGAAGGTCGGGTGCAGGCGGTGGTAACCGGTGCCGACCGGATCGCGGCCAACGGCGACGCGGCCAACAAGATCGGCACTTACGGTCTGGCCCTGTCGGCCGCCGCTCACGATATCCCTTTCTACGTGGCGGCGCCGGCCAGTACGTTCGACCTATCGCTTGCCGACGGCGACGCCATCCCGATCGAACAGCGCGATCCGGCCGAGGTCACGCACGGTTTTGGGCGCCAGACGGCCCCCGACGGCGTAAAGGTCTACAATCCGGCCTTCGACGTCACGCCCGCCCGGCTTATCCGGACCCTCATCTGCGAGCACGGCCTGATCCGGCCGGTAACTCGCGAACAAATTGCCCGGACGCTTGGCGGCGAAGCCTAGACCGCGCGACCCGTAATATCTACTCCGATGGCATCATTGAGGGGTCTCGTCGGCTTTATTTCCAGTGCAACAAGTCCTTTCTGGGCAGATACTTAGGGTAATCGCCGTCCGTTCGGTATACCTCCGTGGCGGGTCACTGGGTACTGGAAAAACATCTTCCCGTCTGCTAAAATTCGGGTGCGTTTGGTGTGGGGAGGATGCAGCGACGTTGAACGCGAGCCGCCATGTTTCAGGAAAACTTTTCACGGTACGCAGGCGACGCCAGCGATAGAATTTGCCGGGCGGGCCCCCGGCGGCGAAGTTAGTGCCATAATTCAGAGACGGAAGGAAGCTGAAACTCCAACAATCGGTTTCAAAGACGCCAAGAAGGAATTGAATCTGGAATAGCACACTATTCGCTTCAGCCGGCCGCCGTTATGCGGGCGAGCCGGTATGATAAGCGAGTCTGGTCCTTTGCCCCGTCTGTCGGAAACAGCGTCAAGCCGCAATAGCGGAGTTGAAGTTGGAGGGATAGATGGACACGTCTACCACGCTGGTTCCTGAAAAAGTCTGCGAGTTTCCCGAGGCGCTCTTGCCCATGCGGGAACGGCTGCTGGCTAATCTGGTCATGATCGCCCAAATTCCCGCCCCCACCGGCGATGAAGCGCAACGAGTGCAATTCCTTCTAGATCGCTTCGCCGAGGCGCGGCTCAGCGACGTGGCGGCCGACGAGGTGGGTAACGCGGTCGGCCGGCTGGGCGGCAGACGTGGAAACCGAACCATCCTCCTGGCCTCGCACCTCGACACCATCTTCCCGGCCAACCACAACCACTCGGTCACCGTGCAGGCCGAACGCGTCATCGGGCCCGGCGTGGGAGACAACGCACTGGGCGCGGCAATCGTATCGCTCATGCCGGCCGTGCTGGAACACCTGGGGATCGAACTCGATAGCGACCTGATCCTGCTCGGTACAACCAGCACACTGGGACGGGGCAATCACGCGGGCATCCGTTTCTTCCTGGATCATCTTCGCAAGCAGATCGACTGCGGGATCTGCGTGGAAGGCATGCAACTGGGCCGGGTTAATTTCTTCTCGGTGGGAACCGCCCGAGCCGACATCGCCTGCTTCGTCCGTCCCCTGCCCGAACCTTCGCGAAGCTATGGATCCGAGAGCGCTTTGGTTGTACTCAATCACATCATCAATCGGCTCTTGGCAATTTCCGTTCCCAGCCGGCCTTACACGGCAATCAGGCTGGGGAAGATGCACGCCGGCGTTACCTACGACACCGAACCGGACCACGCCGAGCTAGGCCTCGAGATCGTCAGCCACTCGGACAAGATGATCGAGCAGATTGTCGGCCAGATCGAGGACATCGTACGGGAGATGACTGCCCGGCACGCGGTCGACGCGCATCTGGACGTATTCTTCGCAACACAGGCGGGCGGCATTCCGTTCGCGCATCCGTTGGTTAAGAGCGTGCTGGAGGTGATGGATCAGTTGGGAATCGAGCCCGACCAGGGCCATAGCCCCTCGGAACTCTCCGAACTGATTTGCCGCGATATACCGGCCGTCACCTTGGGGATCAGCCGAGGCGTGAAGAGCAAAATGAAGAAGCCCGACCACGTGCTCATCGAGCCGATCCTCCGGGGCGTAGCCCAATTGATCGGCGTGATACTCGCGGTGGATGAAGGAGTCTGCGACGAAGCGATAAGCAACATTTGACCTATGGAGGGTCCCAGCATGAAGGCCCAACAGTGGCTTGCCGAACGGACCTTTCATCATTCCAAATTCTGGGATATCAAGTGGCTGGTGGAAGAGAAGCAGCGGCAGAACCTCTCTATCTCGCTCTGCCTGCCCACGCTTAACGAAGAAAAAACCATCGGCCAGGAAATCGTCATCCTCAAGGCCGAACTGGCCGACCGCTACCCGCTGCTCGACGAAATCGCCGTAATCGACTCGGGCAGCACCGACGACACTTGCCATATCGCGGCCAGCTTCGGGGCCGATGTCTACGTCGCCTCCGAACACCTCACCGAGCACGGCAACCGTCGGGGTAAAGGCGAGAACCTTTGGAAAGGGCTCTACCTGCTGCGCGGAGATATCATCGTCTTCGTGGATGCCGATATCGCCAATATCCACCCCAGGTTCGTCTACGGACTGGTCGGGCCGCTGATCCAGAACCCCGACATACACTATGTCAAGGCCCTTTACGACCGGCCCATCGCCTACTCGGGCGAACTGCGTCCGACGGGCGGCGGTCGCGTGACCGAGATACTGATCCGGCCGCTTTTTAGCCTCTTCTATCCGCAACTGGCCGCCATCTTGCAGCCCTTGTCGGGCGAGTACGCCGGCCGGCGCTCGATCCTCGAGCAGATCCCCTTTCCCATCGGCTACGGCGTGGAAACCGCCATGCTCATCGACATCTACCAACGGCTGGGGCTCGAGGGCTTCGCCCAAACCGACCTGGACCGCCGCGTGCATCGCAACCAGGAAACCATCGCGTTGGGGCGAATGGCCTTCGGCGTGCTGCGCACTTTCATGTCGCGGCTCCAGCGCGACCAGATCACCCAACTCCGCGACGAGCTACCCAAGATCATGAGGCAGTACGCCGTCGACGACGGCAACTACCGCCAAATGGAACACCTCATCGAGGAAGCCGAACGCCCGCCCATGATCGAAGTAGAAGCCTACCGCCAGAAGTTCGCGGTTGCCAACGAGACGGCGAGACGGTGAGAATGGGGTCCATATTGAAATCACCCTTACCACGCCAGCCTATTCTGCCTAAAGTTCGCGCTGACCCTGCACTACGCGTGGCGTTGAGTACGATGTAAGATACGGGCAAGGATTCTTTCGCCACGTTTGCGAGTCTCAACGACCGGAGTAGTTTTCGCATGTCGCCCATGAAGCCCAACCGGTTGAAGCCGAATCCTCATTTGGCGGACACGCTCTCGCTGACTCAGTTGGCTCGGCGGTTGAACGTCTCGCAAAAAGAGGTTCGCCGACTATTGGGTCACCAATCGCTCGGCTTCGTCCAAGTCCGCGGATGCTTCCGAGTCCCCCTGACGGAAGTCCGCAAGTACGAGCGATCGAAGCGGGGTTAGTGATAACCCAGGGCTTCATTCTCATATTAAGCCGCGACCGTTGGTCGCGCAGTAGCTGGATTCGCAAGAATTCAGCCGTCATGCGCCGAACCGAATTCTTGCGAATTCGGCTACCATCAGAGCGCGACCAACGGTCGCGGCTTTATAGTAGATGCCAAGCCCTTGGCATTTTCAGCCGATCTGGTAGGATCGTGGTAAGCATTCTTCATATCCATCCTTACGGAAGAACGGGACTCGTTTGCGGTGATATTCGACCGCCTTGGCGCTGTTGTCTCACGTCACTGGATACTGGTGCTGCTGGCTTGGGCAGCGCTGATGGTGGGCATCGACCAGTTGGCTCCGCGCTGGAACCAAATCACTCACGACGGCGACTTCGCCTACCTGCCCGACCGAATGACCAGCGTGCGGGGTGAGCAACTGCTGGAAACTGCCTTTCCCGACGCCCTCTCAAAAAGCCAGGTGGCGCTAGTGGTCGCGCGCGCCAACGGCAAATTGCGAGCGGCCGATTTCGAAGTGGCCGATCGGCTGCTCGAACAATTCACGCCGAACCGGGAAGAATCGTCGGGGGAGCGGGTCACGGCTCCGATCACGGGCGTCTGGAGCTACGAGAGTCAGGTGGTCGGCAAGAAGCTGATCAGCCGAGCCGGTGCCAGCGGCCAGGCGGTGTTGATCGTGCTCCGCCTGCGCAACGAATTCATGGCCATCGACAACATGCCCCTGATGGCCGAAATCCACCAGACGCTGGATCGGCTTCGCGGCGACCCCGACTTCCCACTACCAAAGGGCCTGGAACTGGGGGTAACCGGCTCGGCGGCCATCGGCGCCGACATGCTCTTCTCCGCCGAACAGAGCATCCGCAACACCGAACGGACCACGATAGCCCTGGTGTTCATCATCCTCCT
The DNA here is from genome assembly GCA_964505115.1 of uncultured Planctomycetaceae bacterium. Lineage (GTDB taxonomy): Bacteria > Planctomycetota > Planctomycetia > Pirellulales > Thermoguttaceae > CAZDHN01. The sequence continues at coordinate 3,746 of CAZDHN010000185.1, read as the reverse complement.
GGTCGTTTATCGCGCGCCCGGCCTGGTGTTTGTTCCGCTGATAACGATCGGCATCTCGGTCTTCGTGGCGATGGATCTGGTGGCCCTGTTCACGCAGTTGAGCGAGCGCTTGGATTGGTTCGATTTCAAGGTCTTCAAGACCACCAAGATATTCATCGTGGTGATTCTCTTCGGCGCCGGCACCGACTACTGCCTGTTCCTGATCTCCCGTTACAAGGAGGAACTCCGCCGCGGGCTGGAGCACGACGAGGCGGTTGCCGCCGCGTTGGCAAGCGTTGGCGACGCCCTGGCCGCCAGCGCGTTGACGACAATTTTCGGTCTGGCGATGATGATGTTTGCCGACTTCGGCAAGTTTCGCTACGGCGGCCCGGCCATCGCGCTGTGTTTGGTGGTGGCCTTGGCCGCTTGCGTCACGCTGGCACCCGCCCTATTGCGCGGTGCCGGCCAGATCATCTTCTGGCCGTTCGGCGTTGGGCCGCCCATCCAGGGTGGAGATGATAACGACCCGATCGCTGACGGCTCAACGCTAACCGGCGGGCTGTGGCGGCGACTGGCCCAGTTGGTGGTTACGCGGCCCGGCCCAATCCTGATTGTCAGCGTTTTGCTCTTGGCGCCGTTGGCCTGGCAAGGTCTTTCGGTGCCGATCACTTACGACCTGCTGAACGAGTTGAGCGCCGATCGGCCGAGCGTCCAGGGGACCCGACTGCTCAATCGTCACTTCCTCACCGGCGAGACGGGCCCCATCACCGTGGTCGTCTATCAGAAGAACGCCCGCTTCGATACCAAGGGCGGACGCGACAGAATCGCCCGGCTGACAAAACGCCTCTACGATCTCGAATATATCGACAGTAGCGGCGAGCAGCTCAGGCCGATCGTCAGCGTGCGCAGCCTGACCGAACCGTTGGGCGACGCGCCGGGTGGATTCAATCCGTTGAGTGCCACCGGGCGGCGGAAGCTGGCCATACTCAGACACCCCAAAACCAAGGCGACTTTCGTCTCCCAGGCCGGCGGTCTGGCCGGAAAGGTCACCCGCCTGGATTTGGTCTTTCAGTACGATCCCTTCTCCAAGGAAAGCATTCGCCTGTTGGACCATGTCGAGAAGCAATTGTTGGCCATGGCCGAAGATCAGAATTCCAACTGGCACGGGGCCGCCTTCGATCTAGTAGGCACCACCGCCGGAATCCGCGACCTGGAGGCCGTCACCGTCAGCGACCGGGTCCGCATCCAGGTGCTCGTGCTAATCGCCGTGACGACCGTGTTGATTCTCATTCTCCGCCACCCGGCCATCTGTGCGTATTTGGTCCTATCGGTGTTGCTGGGGTACTTCGTCACCATCGGCACCACCGAGTTGTTCTTCTCCTGGCTCTACGGCGATACGTTCCACGGCCTCGACTGGAAGGTGCCCATCTTCCTCTTCGTCATCCTGATCGCGGTCGGCGAGGACTACAACATCTACCTAGCCACCCGGGTGTTTGAAGAACAGCGGCGTCGCGGCCCGTTGGAAGGCCTTCGCGTGGCGGTGGTTAGCACGGGCGGAATAATAACAAGCTGCGGGATAATCATGGCCGGCACCTTCGCCTCGATGACGACCGGCACCTTGCGGGCGATGCACGAGTTGGGCTTCGCCCTCTCGCTGGGCGTGCTGCTCGATACGTTCGTCATCCGCACCATTCTCGTCCCTGCCTTCCTGGCCCTGATCGCCCGACGAGCCGAGCGTAACGAGCCGGAAACTAGCATTGGATAGGGCGCAGGAACACGTTTGTAGCTGGATTCGCAAGAATTCAGCCCGTGAGCGTAAGTCCGTCTGAATTCTTGCGAATTCAGCTACCACCGGGGGCTAAACAGCCGGCCGGACGACGCGCGTTTATTGAGCTATCCTTGCTCACATACCGTGCAGCAGCGATGTCGCGGTCCGGCGATTCGTGGTTGCGATAATTCTCCTAAGGCTCTTCTACCAAACGATTTGCGCACAACGCGCTGGTCTGGTATCCATACTGGCATAAGGTTTGCAAATTGTCGCATTAGATTACGATCAAATTAGTCCCGCGAAACTTAAGACATGACAAATACAGGAGCAGTTATGACCCCTAAAGAAGTATTGGCGCTTTGCCGCGAGAAAGACGTCAAGGCGGTGGATTTGCGGTTCATGGATTTTCCCGGCCTCTGGCAGCATTTCACCATTCCGGTAAGCAAGCTGGACGAGGATGTCTTCGAGAACGGGCTCGGCTTCGATGGCTCGAGCATTCGCGGCTGGAAGGCGATTAACGAGAGCGACATGCTCGTGGTGCCGCAGCCGGAGACGGCCTCGCTGGACCCCTTCACCGAACTGCCCACTCTCACGATGATCTGCAACATCCAGGACCCGATCACTCGCGAGGATTACTCCCGCGACCCGCGCAACGTCGCCCGAAAGGCGGTCAACTACTTGAAGAGCACGGGAATCGGCGACACTTGTTACATCGGCCCCGAGGCCGAGTTCTTCATATTCGACGATGTCCGCTTCGAGCAGACGCCCAGCGAAGCCTTCTATCATATCGACAGCATCGAAGGTCAGTGGAACCGGGGTAGGGACGAACGCCCGAACCTGGGCTACAAACTGCGCTACAAGGAAGGCTACTTCCCGGTGCCGCCCGCCGACCAGATGATGAACCTGCGCAACGAGATGATGCAGACGATGATCGACTGCGGGCTGGACGTGGAAGCGCAGCACCACGAGGTGGGCACGGGCGGACAGTCGGAAATCGACTTGCGGTTCGGCCCCCTGGTCGACATGGCCGACGACATGATGATGTACAAGTACATCGTCAAGAACGTGGCCACGCAGCACGGCAAGACGGTAACCTTCATGCCCAAGCCACTCTTTGGCGACAACGGCTCCGGCATGCACACGCACATCTCGCTTTGGAAGGGCGGCGAGCCGTCGTTTGCCGGCAGCGGTTACGCGGGCTTGAGCGACATGGCTTTGCACGCCGCCGGCGGTCTGCTGAAGCACGCCCCGGCCTTGTGCGCGTTCACCAACCCAACCACTAACAGCTACAAGCGACTGGTACCCGGCTTCGAGGCGCCCGTCAATTTGGCCTATTCGCAGCGGAACCGTTCGGCGGCCGTGCGGATACCCATGTACAGCGCCAGCCCCAAGAGCAAGCGGCTGGAGTTCCGTTGTCCCGACCCGAGCTGCAATCCTTACCTGTCGTTTTCGGCCATATTGATGGCGGTGATCGACGGGATACAGAACAAGATCGATCCGGGCGAGCCGCTGGACAAGGACATTTACGACCTCTCGCCGGAAGAGTTGACCGACGTGCCGACCACGCCCGGCTCGCTCAGCGAGGCCCTGGCCGCCTTGCGTGCCGATCATGACTTCCTGCTCCGCGGCGACGTTTTCACGCCCGACGTGATCGACACCTGGATCTGGTACAAGACCGAGAACGAAGTAGACGCCCTGCGGCTCCGCCCGCATCCCTACGAGTTCTGCATGTACTACGACATTTGATCCGCATTCTTCTGACGGTCACGGATGTTGGGGAGATGATTGAGCGATCTCCGACGCCACCGGGCTTGCCCCGGTGGAATACGGTTTGACAACTACCACGCTGGCCACCAGCAACGCCCCTTTCCCTACCGGGGCAAGTCCGGAGTGGCCTGGGGGTGAGGAGGCCCCGGTAGTTGTCAAACCCTCGCTCCACCGGGACAAGCCCAGCGATTTTTTCGGCAAGCTTAATTGGACGCTAGCACATGTGATAGTC
>CAZDHN010000184.1:0-10252 GCA_964505115.1 uncultured Planctomycetaceae bacterium | reverse complement strand
GCGAGGTGCCTGTCCCCCTTTTTCACGCAACCAGAAGCTCGACGGAGCCAGTCCCCGTTTTCAGACTCCCGCCTTTACCATTTGAGTATCCAACAAATCGCCAGAAAGGCCATCTCATGAAATCGGCAATCATCGGCACGCTCGTCTCGCTGTTGGCACTGGCCACTCCCGCAATTGGCAAGGAGGGCGGCGGCAAGACGGCAAGAGTCTCCGCGGTCAGCCAGTCCTGGGAACAGAAGGACCGGAACCTGGGGCACGTGCTGGAGATGATCTCTCGGGCGGCGGCCCAGCGGGCCGACATCGTCTGCCTGGCGGAGCAGTGCGTGCCGACCGACGGTGGCCAACAGGCGGCCGCCGCGCTTGGGGCGATCTCCAAAGCGGCCGGCGAGAACAAAATGTACGTCGTCGCCAATCTCAACGAGAAGGAGGGCGGCAAGCTCTTCAGCACGTCATACCTTGTCGGTCCCGACGGGAAGTTGGTCGGCAAGTATCGCAAGTCGCACCGGCTGCCGCATGAGAAGATCGCGCTGGGCGACGAACTGCCCGTCTTCGATACCCGCTTCGGCAAGGTCGGCCTGATGATCGGCAGCGACCACTATTGGCCCGAAATTCCGCTGGTTATGTCGCTCAAAGGCGCCAAGCTGATCCTCTGGTCGCACAGCCCTGAAGCGGTCCCCCAAGCGTTTCCGCTGGATATCAAGATGCGCGTCCGGGCCCTGGACGATCACGTCACGCTGGTCTGCTCGAATTACGCCGGCGAGTTGCCCTATTTGTGCAGCAACTATCCGGGTTATACGGGCGGGCCGTTGGGTTGCGGATATGTGGTCGATCGGTCCGGCATGACGCTGGCCAACACGGGTTGGCACGCGGGCGTGGCCGTCGCCCCGGTCGACTTGGATCGGCCAAAGGACATTTATTTTCTCACCTTCACCGAAGATCGAAAGCTGTTTCGCTACCTCACCGACCCGAACCTGAAGCCGACCGCCTTCAAGGGCAAGAAGCGGAAGATCAAGGTGAGCATCGCCCAAGTAATCTCCTCCCACGGGCCGACCCCGGACCCCAACTCCCAGTTCGCCAAGATCCTCGACGAAGCCGGCCGCGGCAACCCGGACGTGATACTCATGGCCGAATTTGGTTTTCCCACCGAGACGCCCGCCGCCAAGACTACCTTCGCCATGGTCGCCGAGAAGGCGCGGAAGTATAACACTTACATCATCATTGGCGGGCTGCGCGACCCGGCGATACCCAATAAACTCGGCCGCGCCACGTCCTGGGCCTACATTTGGGACCGCTCGGGCGAGGTGGTCGGCAAGTATCGCATCTCACAGTACGGGCTGAGCAAGGAGTTGCCCGTCTTCAAAACCGATTTCGGCGTGGTCGGGCTGATACTCTGCGGCGACATCTACTCGCAGGAAATCTGCCGCGCGCTGACGTTGCAGGGGGCCGAGATAATCCTCTGCGGTTCGCAATCGTGGGGACCGAACGGCCTGTTCAACCTCTGGATGCAGCAAGCCCGGGCGATCGATAACTGCGTTTACATGGCCACGGCCCACTTCCCCTTCTCGGATATCGGCCAGCGAAGCTACATCCTCGACCCGTACGGATATATCCTGGCCGCCTCGCAATACATGCGCGATTGCGTCTTCTCGACCGAAGTAGACCTCGACGCCGGCCGTATCTGGTTCGCTCCTTCCGAGAAGCCGGGAACAGCCGGTCGGAAAGGCTACCTGGCGGGCTACTATCCCAAAACGGTTCCCCAGAAGAGAACCGACCTCCGCGCCGTGCTTCTGGCCGGCCGGCGGCCCGAGCTTTACGGGCCGATCGTCGAGCAGACCCTGGCCGACCGCGACACGCCCGAGGCTGTCCGCGCCAAAATGGATTCACCCCGAACGGATTGATCGCGACGGCATGAAACGCAAGAGACTATTTCGTCTGCTCGCCGTTAGCCTGGCGATACTGCTGAGTTGCAGCGTGGCCGAACTGGGGCTGCGGCTGGTCTGGCGACAGGCGAAGGTTGACAACGACGCCCAGATCAAGCGCATCGGCGAGGACCCGATGGCGCAACTCTATATGTTCTCGGACAACGAGAAACTCGTTTTCGAGCACAGGCCGAACGTTCGAGTTGTGTTTCCCCAGGTCGATACGCCCGACGGACCGGCGGAAAGTTGGACCGCCACCACCGATTCCCGCGGACTTCGACGCGGACTTCGACGCGGCGGCCGGGAGTTTCCCGCCGACGCAAAGCCCCTACGGGTGATTTGCCTGGGCGACAGCATCAGCTTCGGCGTGGGATTGAACGACGAGCAGACGATCCCTGCCCGACTGGCGTCGATCCTCGGCGAGCGGTTGGGCGAGGAGGTCGAGTGCCCCAACTTTGGCGTGGCCAACTACAATACCGTTCAAGAATTGGCCTTCTTCAAACACAAGGAAGGGCTCAAGTACGAGCCGCAACTGGTGGTGCTCGGGTTCTTCATCAACGATTTCTCGACTCGGCCCGGCCGAATCGCCATTCTTAACGAGCAGGTCAAGCTGGTTGAGCAGTCGGCCACGTTTTCGGTCGGTTCCTTGCGGCTATGGCAACTGGCGAAGAACGCGGCCGGCGCCTTGTCGCACTACTTGCCGGAAGGCGAACCGTCGTTGCCCAGTTCCCAGCCCGTGCCCGCCCGAAAACTCAAGGCCGTCCGCGCGGCGATTGAAGAACTCCGGCAGTTGCTCGACAGCCGGCATATCCCGCTGCTCGTGGTGTTGTTTCCTCGCGATTGGCAGCTAGAAGCGGCCGATCGGGCGGATGTCGACGCGCGGCAACGGGCGATAAGTGAGTTCTGTTTGAAGCAGAAAATCGCTTGTATCGATCTGCTGGACAACTACCACGGCACACCGGTTTCCAATTACTACCGGCCGGGCGACGACAGCCACCCCAATGCGTCGACCGCCCAACAGATCGCCGAAATCGTGGCCGCTGAAATCGTTGGGAAGAAACTCTTGGCCCGGCGAACGGACCGAGAATAGCGTTAACCCGGACCATTCACGGAAGAATCGTAACCCGAAGCGTAAGCGAGGGCCGCTCAACGGCTTCGCTCGCATTCGCTTGGCATTTGCCGCGACACATGCCATTGTACGTGTAACTGATAGAGGGCCGAACTCGTGTGGCGTCCCTCGCTTACGCTTCGGGTTACGATCAAGACCCACCCTACACGTTGGCTAGCGACTTCGGCTGGCGGTTGCGCTGGAAGTGGGGCTTCTCCGGGGCGTGTCGCGGTGCCTGGGCCTGTTCGGCCAGCCGGGCGATGCGGCGGTAGTGTTGCCGGCGCGAGCCGATCCCGAACCAAAGACTGCCGAGCGTTCGGCCGGCCAGTTGGGCCAACATGGCGGGCCGGGGGAAACTGGTGCGGCATTCGGCCGCCACGACACCAGCGTGAGCGACCAGCGACCACGGCCATCCGGCCCGCGGAGCCCAACGCCAGAAAGTCCGTTCGGCCTCCAGCGCCCGACGGAACGCATTGGCCTGCGGCGTCTCTGACGGCGAGGCGTAAACTCGGCATTGTGGCGCCGTCACACAACGCAGTCCGGCGTGCTTGAGCGTCATCGCCATGTCGAGCGCCGCCAGGCGATCGTCGACCTTACCCGGCAGCGGGCCGGCCAGATCCAAGGCCGAGCGGCGGTAGAAGGCAGCCCGAGTGTCCGGGGCCAGTACGGCCAGGGGATATCGGCTGACGGCTGCCCGCGCCGCTTGCCGTCCGAGTATTCCGACCGCGCCGCCGGCCCGATAGTTCATTCCGGCCGAGACCACCACGTCGGGATCGTCCCCGTCGAGCACCAGCGGCGCCACGGCCGCGATGCGGGGGTCGTCGAATCGGGCCATCGCCTCGTCGGCCCAGCCGGGAGCGACTTCCACGCCGCAAGCCAGGATGTGAACAAACGGGGCGTCGGAGACAGCAATTCCCGCGTTCAGGCAAGTAACTCGACCCGCCCCCAACGGGGCCTGGACGAAACGGACCTCGTCCTGAAGGTCGTAGGGGTCGTCGTAAACGTCGTTAAGAACAACGGTGATCTGGCAATCGTCGGGCCGGTTCTCCAGCACCGAGACCAGCGTGGCTTCCAGCAGCGCGGTGTCCTTGTCCGGCGGGATAACAATCGAGAGCCGTGGCACGGGTCGGTTCCTGGCAATGCGAGTGGTGGGCCTGTCATTGGTGAGCGGGAGCCGATCGGCGCAAGCGCCCGGCCAAACACGTGGGTTTGCAGGTGGGCAAAGCGGCCGATTCGCCGATCCGGCGGCCGATGCCAATTATGTCGGTTCGCTCGGAAAGCGAAGTTTAGCCGACTGAGGGTTGATTGACCGAGGTATTGAATGGCCGGGCAATCCGGCTGCGTATATTGCCCAGCTTGCCAGATTCGACCATCGGGACAGGGGGATCACGCAACGCAACACCTATAAAGCCGCGACCGTTGGTCGCGCACGAGGCAGAAAGCCAGGCGGTTTTTCGCAGCTCTCGGCGCGACCAACGGTCGCGGCTTTATATGGAGGAAACCCTGGGCCGTTGATCGGTTCACGGCTCGGCCCAGACTTCGGCTAGGGAGATGAGGCCCTGGGCGGCTTGGACCATTTGCTCCAGGCAGGCCCATTCCAATAGCGAGTGGGGGCAATGCTGGCCGGTCGCCAGGTTTGGGGTGGGCAAGCCTTTCTCGGTGAGCCGGGATCCGTCGGTCCCGCCACGGACGATCGTCAGCTCGGCCGAGCGACCCAGCCTCTCTAACGCCCGTTGGGCATAGCTCACCGCCCTGGGTTCCCGGGCCAAACCCTCGGCCATGTTACGGTACTGGGTCTTTATGGCGACCTCGATCGTCGCTTCGGGAAATTCGGCCATGGTCTGGTCGGCCGCCCGACGCAGCAGATCGGCCTGATGCTGGAGCCCGGCAGTATCGAAATCGCGGAGCAGGATTCGCAAGGAGACCTCGGCCACGCCGCCGCCGATCTCGTAGGGATGAAGGAACCCTTCGCGGCCGTCTGTCGTTTCCGGCGACATGCCTTTACGAGGCAAGCGCTCCAGCAGATTGGCTGCCACCCGGACGGCGTTGGTCATGCGTCCCTTGGCAATCGACGGATGGATGTTGACCCCGCGCACGGTGACCACGGCCAGATCGGCGGAAAAAGTCTCCACGTCGATAGTGTCGGCGCCTTGGCCGTCGAGGGTGTAACAGGCGACCGCATCGAGTTGCCGCGGATCGAGCCGATCGACGCCGCGGCCGATCTCTTCGTCGCAGGTGAAGCAGAGCCGGATAGGGCCATGCACGGTGTCCGGATGCTCCATCAGCCAGGCGGCCGTTTCCATGATGACGGCCACGCCCGACTTGTCGTCGGCGCCCAAGAGCGTGGTGCCGTCGGTGGTGATTATGGTGCGGCCTATCAGCGCGTTCAACTCGGGGTTGTCGGCCGTGCGAATCACCCTGCTCGGATCGGCCGACAGCACCAGATCGCCGCCAGGGTAGTTTTCGACCACTTGCGGGCGGACATCTTTCCCGGGGCATTCGGGCGAGGTATCCAGATGCGAGCAGAGGGCGATGGTCGGCACGTCATGCGGCACGTTTCCAGACACCGTGGCCGTTACAATGCCGTGTTCGTCCTGCCGGGCGTCGTCGATGCCCATGGCCAGAAGTTCCTCGACCAGCAGTGTGCCCAGCTCGAGTTGTCCGGCCGAACTGGGGTAGGAATCGGCCTCTTCCCGGGCGGTTGTGTCGATTTTCACGTAGCGGAGGAACCGTTCCAAGAGACGTTTCTGATTCATCGCTTCTTTTCCTGTTAGCCCGGTCGCCCGCGACCGGAAAATGGGGCGGTTTCCGCTGGTCCTGTAGGTTATGCTTCAGCATAACAGCCGGCCGGAGCAACGATTCGTTATGCTGAAGCATAACCTACGGCCTGGGCCGGAACGTGTTATCCACAAACGGGCCGATTTGCCTGCCCCCTATCCTCCTCGAACGGGACCGGTTTTGGTAGGCTGGGAGCAGTCAGTTGGTGAAAATTTTGTGATTTACCGAAAGGTGCTCGCCATGCCAGCCCCCGCCGTGCGTTACCTGGTGTTCGATATCGAGAGCGTTGCCGATGGCCGGTTGGTCTCCCGGCAGCAATACCCGGGCGAGGATTTGGAACCCGCCGCGGCCGTTCGCCGGTATCGAGACGAGTTAATGGAGAAGTACGGGAGCGACTTCGTGCCATACACTTTTCACGTACCCGTCTCGGTGGCGGCGGCCAAGGTGTCGGCCGATTGTCACCTGATCGATCTGGTGTTGCTCGACGAGCCGGAGTTTCGGCCGCACGTGATCACCGAGAATTTCTGGCGTGGCTGGGAGGCTTATCGGCGTCCGACGTTGGTCAGCTTTAACGGCCGCGGCTTCGACGTTCCGCTGTTAGAGCTATCGGCGTTTCGCTACGGGGTCAGCGTACCCGCCTGGTTCAACGTGACGGCAAAGAGCTTCGATCAGCCCCGAAACCGTTTCAACACGCAGGCGCATATCGATCTATGCGAGTTGCTCACCAACTTCGGTTCCACCCGGTTCAAGGGCGGACTAAATCTGGCCGCCAACCTGCTGGGGAAGCCGGGCAAAATGGACGTCCAGGGCGACATGGTTCAGGACATGTACGACGCCGGGCGGCTGGCCGAGATCAACGGCTACTGCCGCTGTGACGTGCTGGACACCTACTTCGTCTTCCTGCGAACCCGCGTGATGATTGGGCAACTGTCGCTGGAGGTCGAGCAGCGGATCATCGCCCAAACAAAACAGTGGCTTGAAGAGCGGGCTGAAGCGGTCGACGCCTACCGCACCTACCTCGACCACTGGGGCGACTGGCCAAACCCCTGGCAACCGGTTGCCGCGGCAGCAGCGACTGAAGGAGAGGGCTAATTGGCGAATCCAGTTCAGAGCCGGCTTGCCGCTCGACCGACCTACGCCCACGACTATTGACCCTTGCGTAGCCAATGATCCAGCGCGAAGCCCGGTTCCCTGGCGGGACCCCCTTGAGTCGCGCATTAGCCATGCAAGAATCAACAATACCCGCCGTTGGTCTCGTCGATCGCCTGACGGATCAGCACCAGCAGCACGTTGGGGTCATACGGCTTGCGGACGAAATACTGGCAACCGACCTGCCGGCTGCGGCGGATGATATCCGGCCGCACCATCCCGCTGAGGATGATCTTGGGAATGCCGCAGGTTTCGGGCGAGTCGTCTAACTCCCGGCAGATGTCGAAACCGTCGCGGTCGGGCAAGCGGAGGTCGAGCACGATCAAGGTCGGCCGGTCGGCCCGAGCCTTGGCCAGGCCCGACTCGCCCGAGTCGGCCGTTACCGTATCAAACCCTTGCCGCGCGAGCCGCCGAGCGAGGACCTCCAGCAGTACCTCGTCGTCGTCGACCAACAGAATCGTCTGCCGGATACCCGCTTCGATACCACGGGATTGTGGTTTTCCCAGTACTTCCACTGCCATGAGGGAAGCCGCCTGAACGGAGATTCGATTAACGCACCGGCCCCGAACCTGTTATTGATCTTTGCATGGCCAACACGCTGATCAAGGGGTTTCGCCGGAGAACCGGGCTTCGCCCTCGGTCATTGGCTACACAAGGCTCATGGATTGACAGCCGATCCGTGGCCGGAAACAGTGTACTACGCACAGCCACAAACTGCGCTTTTAACGTCATTACATAATAAGGCGGAACCTCAATTTGCGACCGTGCAGCGTGTATGAAACATAGGACACTAATAGGGGTTAGTCAAACTGCATTGGAATGTGGCGAAAAGGCAAAGACGGCAAAACGCGGAAAACCACGTTAGCAGGTAGGTGCCGGCGCAATGGCAATATCCGGACTCCCTGCCCCGCCAATGGGGGTTGCCTGTGGCCACATGTGCCTACCAATAACGCCGTCCGTGTTGGCCTGTAAGGACTTACGTTATCTGGCGAAATTTGGACCTTACGTCAGCACGACCGATTTCAAAGTCCAGAGAAGATCCCGTACGGGCTACAACAACGCGGCGCAGGACTGGCTTGGCTAGCCGGGATTATTCATCACTTGATTGTAACCCGAAGCGTAAGCGACAGTATTATTGCCAAAGACAGCTTCTCGCGGTGCTTTGAGTCGGTCCAAAGGCTTTCCAACCTGCGCCTTCAGTGCAAATGTGTGCATGGCGAAAGTCGCTGGGCCGCTTCACCCTTCCCGGATTTCGCGATTCTGGGGATCGTAGATCTGCCGGCGGCCGGTATCGAAGGCTCGCGTGGCCATCAACGCCGGCACGCAGTGGTTGTAGCCGGCCTCGATCGGCGCGTTGCAGACCTTCCGCGAGCGCAGGCACTGGAGCCAATCGAGGAAATGGTCGGCCGTTTCCACGGGCGGGACCAGCGTTTCCTCCTTGGGGAGTTCGCTGGGCTTGATCGCACCGGCACGGGAGTAGGTGGGCGCCCGCCAGCTTGTCAAATCCATGGTCCCCTGATCGCCGTAGATCTTGAACACGCTGCCGTTGCCAACGCCGCGCCGGTCGAAGCCGTGGCGAGAAACTGTCGACGCGTGGTTGTACTGGGCATGGCTTGTCCTCCGTATCGGGATTGATTCGACAGCAAGGCGGACCGCCGCCGGTGACGACATCCCGTCATCTTCTACTCGTGGTTGTAAGCCGCCGGTCAGCGCGAGTCAAGTAGATCGGACGGCAATTCTCGCGGGGTCGCCAACAGAACCTCAGGGGACGGTCCGCGAATGGTTGACACCACCAGTGCATACGGCTTACGCTATTATCATGAACAAGGCGGCTGATCGACCCTCCGAATGACACCGCGCCGTGAGGGATGTCCCGCCATATTGTGTATCTCCGAACTTCATCCCACGGGGCGGCAGGGCCGCCAACCAAACCGGTGCTGCCGCACCCAGGCAAGAACCCACCCGCAACTATTGACCCTTGCATAGTTAATGACCGAGGGCGAAGCCCGGTTTCCCGGCGAAACCCCCTTGATCCGCGCATTGACTATGCAAAGATCAATAATCGCTGAACTTCGTTAAAAACTTAACGATCCTTGAGGTTAGTAGTACAGAGGAGCTTTCCGATGAGACGATTCCTGCCCTTCTTTGCTCTCGTGCTCTGCGCGGCCATTGGCGGCGCGGGGGAAGCCACCCAACGCTGGACCTTCGACGCCGCAAAACTCCGGCCGATCTGGCTTTCCCCGACAATGGATGGCGAAAGCGTTCTGTTCATCCAAGAAGCCGCCGCGGCTCGACCGAGAGCCGCGCTCCTTTTCCGACCCACGAAGATCCTAGCGCTTCGTAGCGCCTCGGGCGAGGTCACGTACGTCGAAGGCCGAGACTACGTTTGGCAACCGGGCACGAGGGTAATCACACTGCCCGGCGGTTCGCGGATTCCCCACCGAACGCCCCAGGATCTCCGCCGCCCCGCCAACTCGCAGCCCCCTAGGCTAACGCATCGCGACGGAAATGGAGAGATACTCTTCGGCGCTACGCATGAGTACCACGACATGCAGACGCAGGTGACTTACGAACACGCTGGGGACGCCTGGGCCGGTCCCGTGCCGGCGTTTGCCGGCGGGCAACTTTCGCGGACCGTGAACAAGCTGAAGGCCAGACAGACGCTGAGCATAGTGCTGTTTGGCGACAGCATTTCCACCGGCCGCAACGCCTCGGGGTGGGCCAAGGTGGCTCCTTTCCAACCCCCGTATCAGGACCTGTTAACAATGGGTCTGGAAGCCGCCTACGGAACGAAGATCACGCTGAAGAACCATGCCGTCGGCGGCACTCGCTCCGCATGGGGGCTGGCCCATATCGGCAAGGTATCGCAGGCCGATCCCGATCTTGTCATCCTGGCCTTCGGCATGAACGACGCCACCGGGTTGCCGGCCGATAAATATCAAGCCAACATCAAGGGCATGATCGACGCCGTGCGCAAGGCCCGGCCTCAATGCGAGTTTATTCTCGTGGCCACGATGCTCGGCAATAAGGATTGGACCGCCTTGCATCCCGAACTCTTTCCGCAATACCGCGATGCGCTCGCCCAGCTATCTGGCCAGGGCGTCGCCTTGGCCGACATGACTTCGATCTGGGCGGAGCTTCTGAAGCACAAAAAGGACTGGGACATGACAGGCAATGGCGTGAACCACCCCAATGACTTCGGGCACCGCGTATATGCCCAAGTCCTCTGTACGCTGTTGAGCGGCAACGCCTCGCGACCGTGAGAAGCAGACGAGGAAGACATGGATCACACTAGTGC
>CAZDHN010000183.1:0-10291 GCA_964505115.1 uncultured Planctomycetaceae bacterium | reverse complement strand
CAACAGCGGCAGCCCAGAACCTTTTGGGGCCGTCTTCATCAGCTTGCAGGCCAACTCAGCCACTTCAGGACGCACGGGGATCTTGCGGGTCTTCTTCGTTTTGGAGGCGTACACCCTCCACATCATTCCCCGATTGGTCTGCTCAACGTCGTCGGCCGTGATTCGGGCCAACTCGCAGAACGGACGCAGGCCGGTGTGGATCGCAACGAAGAGGAAATTTCCAAAACACTCCTCCGTGGCTTCATACAGTGCCTTCTCGTCTTCCGGACTGAACGATTGCAGTCTGGGCTGTGCCCGCGGCTTCTTGAGCCCTTTGAGTGGATTGGGGATGCCGTGCATCTCCTCGGCCCGATTGAAGGCCGCCAGGATGACCGATATGGCGCCACGTTGAGTTGCCGGGCTCTGCCACGTCGTGTGGCTCTCCATCCACTGCTGGACGTGTCCCTTCCTGAGCCCGGCAACGGGCCGGGCTCCGCAGTACTCGCACAGATCATTGAGCCACCTGACGGTGTTGTCCCGGTGGCTCTTGCTGATCGTGCCGCTGGCCAGCCCACGCTCGCAATATTGAATGTATTCTGAGCACACTCGGATCACCAGCCACGGGCCACCGCCTGGAGTTCCGGGAGCTTCTTCCTCCCACGAGAGCTTCTCCTTGGCCAGTGCCAAGTCGGCGGCTTCCTTGTTCTCTTCGCCGCGAATTCTCTGGCCATCCTCGCCGAATAGCGAAACCCGCTTCTTCGTGCCCGGCATGGTATAGTACCAGCAGCCAGTCTGTTTCCAGCACCAGGCCGATCCGTGTGCTTGCCGCCGCTGCTTTCGCTTCCGTCCCATTGGTATCCTCTCTTTTCAGGCACCACCGTCCAGGTGTGTTGACCGGCGGCCGCCGGCCATCGATACTGAAGCCTTGGTCTGGCAGTGCAAGTCGGACGATCAGAGAACCGCCAAGCTTAACAAAGGTGTCCCTATGCAACTCAAATCCAGCAGGCCAAAGCATCCCCCCTCTCATTTACTAGGTCCATTACTACATAGAATAGCTACACTTATACTTACCAGCCTCACCCTGTGTTTGTCAATAGAGGCTGTGAATTGCGAGGAATATACCAAGAATGGCAGTGTACCAAATATCGTACTAATACTTGCCGACGACATGGGTTTCTCGGACATCGGCTGCTACGGCGGTGAGATTCGCACGCCGAACATCGACCGTCTGGCCGCGGGCGGGCTGCGGTTCTCCCAGTTCTACAACGTGTCTCTGTGCGGGCCCACCAGGGCATCGCTTATGACCGGGTTGTACCACCAGCAAGTCGGCATTCGAGGGTGGACCGGAACGTTGAATAATCGATGCGCGACCATTCCGGAACTTCTCAAGCAAGCCGGCTACTCGACGCATGTAGTGGGCCGGTTGGACATGGTCACGGCGGACGACTGGCATGAGCCCGAGCAGATCGCCCCTCACGTAGACCAGTTCTTCGGCTCCGCGTCCATACCAAGCAATCTGGGACCGGGCAGCTATTTCAACTTGACGCGAACGAGCCGGTTCCTTTGTAACGGAAAGCCCTGCGAGTTTCCGCCGGATACGACCCTCTACAAGACCGATTTGTTTACCGACTACGCCGTGGACTTCATTGAGAAAGCGGCGGCGCGGGAGAAACCGTTCTTCCTGTACGCCGCCCACACTGCTCCACACTGGCCGCTGCACGCCAAACCAGAGGATATCGCCAAATATCGTGAAATGTACGCCGAAAAGGGCTGGGACCAACTGCGAATGGACCGCCACCGACGCTTGGTTGAAGCCGGGCTTATTGATGATGCCTGGGGATTGCCACCCCGCGATCGGCATGCGTCTGACTGGAAGAAGGCCAAGCACAAGGCTTGGGAAGCCGAACGCATGGCCGTCTATGCCGCGCAAATCGACTGCCTGGATCAAAACATCGGCCGACTCCTGGAAGCGGTTCGTCGGGCGGGGGTCGAGCGGAATACGCTCGTCTTGTTCCTCTCCGACAACGGTGCCACTTGCGGTGGGGACTATACGAACCGCCAGCTCGATCGACCGGGCCGTACCTGGCGGCGTGACGGAACTCCCACGCGGTTTGGCAACGACCCGAACGTCATGCCGGGTGGCCCCGATACGTTCATGTCGTACGGTCCGGCGTGGGCACGGGTTTCCAACACACCGTTCCGCGGGTATAAAGGAGCGTGCCACGAGGGCGGAATCGCCACGCCGCTGATTGTCTACTGGCCCGACGTGATAAAGCAGGGTGGTCGAATCACGCATCAGCCGGGGCACGTCATCGACGTGATGGCCACATGCTTGGACGTGGCTGGCGCGACCTATCCAAGCCGGTTCCAGCAGCATAACGTCCTTCCGTTGGAAGGCATTAGCCTAGCACCGATTTTTCAGGGCCAACAGCGCGACGGCCACCAGGCGCTCTGCTGGAATGTGGGCGGCAACCGAGCCGTGAGGATGGGCAACTGGAAACTGGTCGCCACCAAAGGCAAGTCCTGGGAACTGTACGACCTGGAAACCGATCGCACTGAGATGAACAACCTTGCGGATGCACGGCCGGATCGCGTCGGGCGAATGTCCGAAACGTACGAGAATTGGGCCAAGCGCGTCGGAATCGCACCTAAACGCGGAACCAAACAGGCTCGTTGACTTAGAGTGTCACCCCTCCAAGGAGAATGGATCAATGTCACAAGTAACACGACGCAGCTTTCTCACGCGTACCGCGGCCGCGGGAGCCGTTGCCGGTCTTTCGAGTTTCGGCGGGTATCATGTCCAGGCGGCCGAGCCGCGGAGCGCGGAGAATGTGCCGAGTTGCCGGCCGGTCGTGCTTCATGACGACGGCCGCTTTGAGTACGGCCGGCTCCTGGCCGGCAAAATCTCCGGCGGTAAGCTGCACGGCATCGAGCTGACTCGTGGTGCCGATGGCAAACCGGTTACCCGTCCCGGCTGTCTGAATGTTGAGCACTATTACAGCACATCTCAGGCCGGCGGCCGCTTTGTGCCGCGCAAGAAAGCGCCTCTGAGCATCAAGCGGCTGGACGACACCGCGATGCGCGTGGAGATCGGGCCGTATGAGGAGTGGCGCGTGCGCACGACCGTCACCTATCGGCTCCTTCCCGAGTGCGTGATCGAGGCGGAGTACTTGTTCACCTTCGATGCCGACTTCCGTGATTTCAACCTGTTGATCAGCAATTACTTTTATAATGCCTGGCCGCCTTATCTGCGGCTGGCCGGACAGTGGGCCAAGGGCCGGCTGAACGACCCGATGGAACACCACCGCTGGTGCCGCGGCGCGGCCGACCGCCAGCGAATAATACGGGCCATTCCGTCTTACTATCAGGGGTCTTCCCCGCCGGGCTACGACAGGCTCAAATCGGTGGACGAGACGCCGTACTCCGAGCCGGTGATCGTTACGTTTATCGGCACCAGCGGCTACGCGGTGATCAATTGGATGGAGCGCGAGAATTGCCCGATGATCTCGGCCAATAAGCGGTGGAACGCACACGATTTCACGCTGCTCGGCCAAGACGTCAAACGGGGCGAATCGGTGCGATGCCGCGCGTGGCTGGCCTACCGTAAGCTGGACCGCAAGAACCTGAATGACGTGTTGAAGTGGAAGGGCGGGGCGTGGGAAAAGGAAAAGGGGCAAGACTAAACGTTGCGAATCATCATTCAGAAGATTTATTGACACATTTCACCTTTGGAGAATCTACCATGTCACGATTAGCACGACGCGAGTTTCTTGCCGCGGCCGCGGGAGCCGTTGCCGGTCTTTCGAGTTTCGGCGGGTATCATGTCCAGGCGGCCGAGCCGCTTGTCAAAGGAATGCCCAATACGGAGAAGCTCGGTTGGCGGGTAGGGTTCTCGGCCTACTCGTTCCGTAGCGTCACGGTGTTTGAGGCGCTCGATAAGATCGCGGCCACGGGCCTGCACTACACCGAGTTGTACGCCGGGCAGAGACTCAGCCCGAAGAACCCCGACGCAAAGCCCGCACCCGGGTTGTCGAAGACCCTGCGAAAGGATCTCAAGCAAAAGGCGTCGGATTGCGGCGTCAATATGATCGGTTGCTATACGGGTCTGGGCAGCCCGGATGCGGCAAAAGCGTTCTTCGAGTTCGCCGCCGACATGGGCTTCGAGGTAATCGTCAGCGAGCCGCCGGAGGGCGTGTTGGATGCCATCGAAAAACTGACCGGAGAATACAAAATCGACCTGGCCTTGCACAATCACCCGAAACCGTCGCACTACTGGAATCCGGAAACGGGGTTGGCGGCGCTTAAAGGTCGCTCCGCCGGGATGGGGTTCTGTTGCGACACGGGCCACTGGTGCCGCTCGGGACTGGACCCGGTTGCCATGCTCAAGAAGATTGAGAAAGCCGCGCCGCGGGTGAAGACGTTCCACTTGAAAGACCTCGACCAGTTCGGGGTCCGTGGCGCCAAGGACGTGATCTGGGGAGAAGGCAAGGGCCGCATTGCCGACATCCTGGCCGAAGTCAAAACACTGGGCATCAAACGCCCGTATTTCGGTATCGAATGGGAACGTAATCCCAATGAACCGATCGAGACGCACGCCGCATCGGCCGCGTTCTTCGAGGAAGTCGCCGGCAAGTTGATCATTTTGTAACCACCATCTTTAAGAGAGGAAATACCGATGAACAGCAAATGCACTAACAAGTCCGGAGACGCTAGTCGCCACTCTCGACGGCGTTTTCTTGGCACGGCTCTGGGTGCCGTCGCCGCCCCGCAAATCATCCCGGCCTCCGCGCTGGGTAAAGAAGACCAGGTGGCCCCGAGCGAGCGGATCGCGATGGGTTGCATCGGGCTGGGAAACCGCGGCCCGTCGCTCATGAGGACCTTTCTGGGTCAAAGCGACGCCCGCGTGGTTGCGGTATGCGACGTTAACGGCCAACAGCGCGAAAGTGGAAACAAACGGTCGACCGGCATTACGGCGACAGCGGCTGTGTCGCTTACAACGACTTCCGCGAGCTGTGCGGTCGCCAGGACATCGACGCCGTCTCGATCGCCTCGCCCGATCATTGGCACGTGCTGCATTCGCTCGAAGCGGTGCGCAACGGCAAGGACATCTACACGGAAAAAGCCCTGGGGCTGAGCCTTGCCCAAGACAAGGCATTGCGCGCGGCTTGTCGCCGATACGGGGCCGTCTTTCAATGGGGCACGCAGCAGCGGTCGGGCGAGAATTTTCGCTTCGGCTGCGAGCTGGTCCGAAACGGACGCATCGGCAAGCTGCAAGAGATTCTGGTCGGCGTGCCTCACGACTTCGCCTTCCCCAATCAGCCCACCCAGCCGGTGCCCGAGTACCTCGACTACGACCTCTGGCTGGGACCCGCGCCTTGGGCGCCGTACACCTACCATCGCTGCCGGCCGTGGACCAAGAAGGAAAGCTACAGCATCTGGTATCACATTTCCGACTACTGCCTGGGCGGGATCGGCGGCTATTGGGGGATCCATCACCTCGACATCGCCCAATGGGGACATGGCACCGACGACACCGGCCCGGTCGAGGTCGAGGGCACGGCCAAGTTCCCCGAAGACGGGCTGGCCAATTGCGCCGTCAGTTGGAACGTCCGCCACAAGTACGCCGACGGCGTGACCATGGTCTACACCGACAACGGGCAGAACAAGCAGGGTGTTCTGTTCAAGGGGACCGAGGGCTGGGTCCACGTGCGCCGCGGCCACATCGACGCCGAACCGAAATCGTTGCTCACGTCGAAGATCGGTCCCAACGAAATCCATCTCTTAAAGAGCCCGGGCCACCAGCGACAGTTCCTCGACAGCATCAAGACCCGCCAGCCGACCGTTTCCGGCATCGACGTGGCCGTCCGCAGCGACACGCTCGCGCATTTGACCGACATTTGCACCCGGCTGGGTCGCAAAATCCGCTGGGACCCCAAGAAGGAGCAAATCGTGGGCGACGTCGACGCCAGCCGAATGCTCACTCGCGCCATGCGCGCACCGTGGCGCTTGGACGCTTGAGCCTGGCTGGCAGCCCGCTTGAAAAGGGTGCCACTGCTGGCTTGTCCAGCAGTGCGAATCATGAAGCCCACAAAAACACTGCTGGGCAAGCCAGCAGTGGCACCCAAATAGCCAGCCACGGACTATTCCAACGAATCGGAATGAACTTGGGAGAGCCAGGGGAATGACCAGGGTAACCAGTTTGGCCGGGATATTCGTTCTTGCCGTGATCGTGATGGTTTCGTCGGCCGTGGGCGCGGATTCCCAACAACGTCGAGTCTTGCGGGTCGGGGCGTATGCACGGGACATTACGCCCACGCATTTGCCCTGTTTTGTCAGTGGCGGGTACTTCAACGCCAAGGCCGATAAGGTCCATCACCGCATCTACTCCCGTTCGCTGGTGATTGACGATGGCAGCGGTCCGATCGTCATCGCCACGATGGACAACACGGGTGCCTTTCGGCCATTGTTCGACGAGGTGAAGCGGCTCGTTACGGAAGAGACGGGCATCCCGGCCGAGAGGATTACGATCTCGTCCACCCATACCCATTCGGGCCCGGCGGCTCGTGCGTCCACTCGCGCGTTGGACCCGGACCCGCTCTACGTGAAAGAAGTGCCCGGCATGATGGCCCGAGGTATCATCCAGGCGCATAAGAACATGAGGCCCGCACGCATTGGCTGGGCCAAGATCGACGCGGCCGACTTCACGTTTTGCCGCCGCTGGATCGCCCGATCCGACCGCAAGCCGGCCAACCCTTTTGGCGGTCACGACTTTGCCAGGATGCACCCGCGTAATCCGGCCGTTGATTACGTCGGCCCCTCCGGACCGGTCGACTCGGAACTCTCGGTCCTGGCGTTTCAGACGACCGACGGTCGGCCGCTGGCCATGATGATGAACTTTTCGCAGCACTACTACGGCGCGCCGAAACTCTCCAGCGACTATCAGGGTCGCGTTTGCACCTTCATGGAAGAGCGGCTCGGGAAGAAGGAGCAAGATCCGCCTTTCGTCGGTCTCTTCACTCAGGGGACCAGCGGCGATTTAGCCAAAGGCAACTATCATGGCGATGGCCGCGGCCACTTCGCCGGTCTCGACGACTACAGCAAGAAGTTGGTCGATAAGGCCATGCAAGCCTACAAGACGATCGAATTTCAGGATTGGGTGCCGGTTCGTATCGCCGAAAGGAAAATTAAGATCCCCTACCGCGTCCCCACGCCGGAGCAGCTAGCGTGGGCAAAGCAGACAGTCGCCAAGATGAAGGATCGGCCTCATAATAAATCGGAAGTTCACGCCGACGAAATCACGCTGCTCGAAAAGGCTGAAATACCGGAGATGATCTTTCAGGCGATTCGGCTCGGTGACGTTGGCATAACGGCCATGCCCTTCGAGGTCTACTCGATCACGGGAATGAAGCTCAAGGCGCGGAGCCCCTTGCCTTTCACTTTCAACGTTTCGCTGGCCAATGGCGACCGCGGCTACTTGCCCCCGCCCGAACAACATGCGCTGGGAGGCTATTCGACCTGGATCCGCCGCATGTCGATGGGGCCGGAGGTCGAGCCGCTGACCGTGGAGACCGAGCTTCAACTGCTGGAAGAAGTGGCCGGCAAGAAGCGAGCGAATCCGACCGAGACCGACGGCCCCTACGCTCATCTGGTGATAAACTCCGAACCGGTGGCCTACTGGCGGCTTGGCGAGTTCGAGGGCCGCAAGGCGTTGGATCATACGGGCGCCGGCCACGACGCAACGGTAGAACCGTTGACCGCACATTATCTGCCCGGCCCGCCGCACGTCGGCTTCTGCGGACCCGACGTAGTTAACCGCTGCATCCACTTCGCGACCGGTCGGCTGACGGTCGACTTGCCCGAGATTGGCAACGACTACTCGGTGGAGATGTGGTTCTGGAACGGGATGCCCAACGACGCCCGAGCCGTGACCGGTTACCTTTTCTCGCGCGGCCCGGATGGTGACAAGGAAGCTTCCGGCGACAATCTGGGAATCTCCGGCACCTCGAAGAAGGCACCCGGCCTGATTGGCATCTACAATGGCAATAAGGTTGGGACGAGTCTCCGTGCCGGCCCGATCATCAAGCCGAAGACGTGGCATCATCTGGTCTTCGTCCGGCGTGGCAAGATTGTGCAAGTCTTCCTCGACGGTTCGACGAAACCGGTTGTTGCCGGAGCGGTCGAGATCACCTACCCGGCCGCTTGTACGCGGTTCTGCTTCGGTGGCCGTAGCGACAATTGCGCGAGTCTCGAGGGCAAGCTCGATGAGATCGCCGTCTACGATCGGGCCCTGTCGCCTTCCGAGGTCCGCATGCACTTCCGGCAAGCCAGCTACCCGCAAACGCCGTCAAAGGCTGACTTCCAAAAGATGGAAGAGGCGCTGCCGAAGCAGGCGACGGTCAAGCCGAAGAAGGCTCGCCGACTGTTGATTCTCGATCGGGCTAACGGGTTCTATCATCCGACCATTCCGCTGGCCAATCGGGAGATTGAACTGATGGGCGAGCGGACCGGCGCCTTTCGGGCAACCGTCGATCACGGTTACGACCTGCTCACCGCCGAGCAGCTTTGCAAGTACGACGCCATCGTGCTCAATAACAGCTCGAACTGGAAACTTTCCGCCGACCAAAAAAAGGCCCTGATCGAGTACGTCCGCGCGGGCGGTGGGCTGATGGCAATCCACGGGGCAACCTGGAACTTCGGCGATTGGCCCGAAGGGCAGGAGATGATTGGCGGCCGGCTCCGCGGCCATCCCTGGCACGATTCGGGCAACTGGGCGGTCAAGATCGACGAGCCGAACCATCCCTTGTGCCAAGCCTTCAACGGCAAGGGCTTCTGGATCAACGACGAAATCTATATGTTCGGTCCGGTCTACTCTCGCGACAAGCTTCGCGTGCTTCTCAGCCTCGACATGAGCAAGGAAGTCAACCGGGTAAAAGGCCGCCGCGATGACGACGACCACGCCATCTCCTGGATACACCAGTACGGCAAAGGCCGCGTCTTCCATTGCTCGCTGGGCAACAACATTGGTGTGTTTCATCAGCCGGCCATTCTCAAGCATCATCTGGCCGGCCTCCAATGGATACTCGGCGACCTCCCGGCCGACGCCACGCCAAGCTCCGCACTTTCCGAAAAGCCGAAACCGGCCCTTGCTCCCGAGAAGTAGGGGAACACTGATCTTTGGTGAGATGCGGTCAGAGCGGAAGTTGGGGTCAGACCTTGACAATCCATACGGTGCGATCATCGTCCTGGATTGAATAGACGATACGATAATCGCCTTGTCGGACGCGGTAGCGTTCTTGGGCGGAGAGCTTCTCGCAGCCCGGCGGCCGGGGATCGTCCGCCAGTGACTGAATCCGATCCATGATGCGGTTATTGATCTTTGCATAGTCAATGCGCGAATCAAGGCGCTTCCGCCGGGGAACCGGGCTTCGCCCTCGGTCATTGGCTATGCAAGGCTCAAGGACGTCCTTCTCCGGCACGGGACTTAGGTCCCGGCGGACGGACTTGCGGAACAGGACGCTATATCCGGCCACGTTTTTTTAGGTCCTTTAGCATGTCCTCGAACGCGAGCAGCGGCTCGTCGGCCCTATCGTCGAAGGCCGCCAGGTCCTCCGCGTCCTCGGCCAGCAGCCCCTTCACGGCCTCATTGACCAACTCGGACATCGAGCGAGAGGTCACGGCCGATTTCAGCCGCAGTGCCCGATGCAAAACAGGGTCCAAATAGAACGTCGTTCGCTTGCTCGAAACACTCATTGCCGGCCTCCTTGACATCGTAACTCTATAACATTATAACATCACGATGCCGTTCGTCAAGGAAGGAGAAGGTGTGAAGCGGCATCCAAAAACGCTACTCTGTTAGCAACAGCTTGAGGTGCCCGAAACTTGCGGACCGAGAACCACATGAACTTGGCAATACTACACTATCACTTGAATCGGGGTGGCGTTACTCGGGTTATCGAGAACCAACTGCTGGCGCTGGATGCGGTACTCGACCCGGCGGACTCCTGGCGGGTGGCGTTGCTGTTTGGCGGACAGGAACTGGGGTGGAGCGATAAGCTGGCCGGCGGGCTGCAATCGATCCAACTCACGCTGGAAGAAGTGCCGCTGCTGGATTATGACGAAGAGTGGCAGTCCGACGTTTCGCGTACGCCCGACGATTTGGTCGAGCAAATTCGCGCCGTGCTCGACCGGCTGAACTTCGCGCCGCGCGAGACGGTGCTCCACGTACACAATCATTCGTTGGGTAAGAACTGCCTGTTGCCGACGACCGTCTCGCGGATGGCGGAAGACGGCTACGCGGTCCTGCTCCAAATCC
>CAZDHN010000182.1:0-10330 GCA_964505115.1 uncultured Planctomycetaceae bacterium | reverse complement strand
CCGACGAGTTGGAAGTCGGGACCCGCCTTGCTGATGTCGATCACCGCCTGCTGGGCTTGTGCCGCGCTGGCCAGCGATACGGCCAGCACCAGGGCGGCCACCGCACGAGTAAAGAGGTTTGATCCGAAAGGTCTGGGAGCGTTCAACATGGGTGTCTTCTCGCAATAAGGATAGGTATAGCGATGTTGGGATACGAAAGGCCAATCTTTACATTGTAATCAGGGCGCTGGGCCAACACAAATCGGGAAGATTTTGGGGCAAGGTGCGAGCTTTGAAGTTGCGCGTTCTTGCCGTTTCCGGACGTTTGGCCGAAGGCCTTCATCACCGTAGCCTGGGGCAGCGCCCCAGGAATCCGGGGAAAGGGCCCGGTTTTGGCCGAAGGCCATATTCACACAGAGGGTGTTTGGGGTGAGTGAATATGGCCTTTGGCCAAACCATTTCCAACTGTATTGGGTTCCTGGGGCGTTGCCCCAGGATACACTGGAAAGATGACCAAGGCCATTACTCAGCCCCCTTTTTCCCTCTTGGCGGCGGGGACTTAGCATGGGCGCAATCATTGGCCACCGCTGCCATCGCAGTCACCTGCTGCATTCCAATCTTATCTAAGTGCTGCCCTTTATACAGAGCTTGACTCAGGTCATTGATGGTGAGGCGATTGGCTGGCAGGCAACCGTGTCGGTCGCACAGCTTGCGTAGATGCTCCTCCAACACAGCGCGGCCCAGAACGCTGGCGGCGAGAGAGTAGCCCTTGTCAAGCAAGTGCTCGGCCTGTTCCATTAGGCCACCTTCGGCCTTACGGCTTCTTCACGGCCGGGCCGATTAGGGCTTCGATCTGCTGTTCGTCGAGCGTCTCTTGCTTCTCCAACTCGGCGGCCAGGCGGTCGAGCGTGTCGCGGTTCTTGCTGAGCATCTGTTCGGCCTCGTCGGCCGCCCGGCGGAGAATGCGGACGATCTCTTCGTCGATCACCCGGGCGGTATGTTCGCTGAACTCGCGTGGCTCGGCCATCTCCTTGCCCAGGAAGGGATGATCCTCCTCGGCGCGAAAGGCGACGGGCCCCAGCCGCTCGCTCATGCCCCAGTGCGTAACCATGCGTCGAGCCAGTTGGGTCGCGCGTTTCAAATCGTCTTCCGCCCCGGCGCTGAACTCGTCGAAAACCAGCTTCTCGGCCGACCGACCGCCCAGCAGGAACAGCAGCCGGGTGTGTAATTCGCTCTCGCAGATGTTGAAGCGGTCCTCCTCGGGCAGAAGCTGCGTTGCACCCAACGACCGACCGCGGGGAATGATCGACACCTTGTGGACCCGATCGGATCCCGGCACCAGCCAGGCCAGCAGGGCGTGCCCCGACTCGTGAACGGCCGTCACCGACTTCTCCTTGTCGCTCAGCACCTCCTCGCGTTTGGGTCCCATCAGGACTTTGTCGCGGGCGTGCTCGAAGTCGGACATCTCGACGCGGTCTTTTCCCTCCCGGGTTGCCCAAAGCGCCGCTTCGTTGACCAGATTGCGGATGTCGGCGCCGGTCAACCCGACCGTTCCGGCCGCCAGCCGCTGGAGATCGACGCTGTCGGCCAGCGGCACCTCGCGGCAGTGGACCTTGAAAATCCCCTCTCGGCCTTTGAGGCTCGGCCGGTCGACCGTTATGTGGCGGTCGAAGCGGCCGGGTCGTAGCAGGGCCGGGTCGAGCACGTCGGGCCGGTTGGTGGCGGCCATGACGATCACCGACTCGGTCGGCGTGAAGCCGTCCATCTCGCTAAGTATCTGGTTGAGCGTTTGCTCCCGCTCGTCGTGTCCGCCGCCGAGTCCGGCGCCGCGATGTCGGCCCACGGCGTCGATTTCGTCGATGAACAGAATGGACGGGGCGTTCTCCTTTGCGTTTGCGAACATGTCGCGAACCCGACTCGCCCCCACGCCGACGAACATCTGAATGAACTCGGATCCGCTGATCGAGAAGAAGGGCACCTCGGCCTCGCCGGCCACCGCCCGGCCCAGCAGCGTCTTGCCCGTTCCCGGGGGGCCCATCAGCAAAACGCCCTTTGGCACGCGGCCGCCAAGCCGCTGAAACTTTTCGGGATCCTTGAGGAACTCGACGATTTCCTGCAATTCGTTTTTGACGCCTTCCAACCCGGCCACGTCGTCGAACGTGACCTGCAAATCACTCGTCTCGTACAGTTTGGCGGGGCTCTTGCTGAAGGCGGCCAGAATCCCCCCGCCCATGACCTGATCCCTGGCTCGCCGAAACATGAACCAAACGACGGCGAACAGCCCGATCGTCACACACAGGTAGATGATCAACAGCATCCCGCTGCTGTCGGTCGGCTCCTTGGCCGCGTACTCGATGCCGAGTTTCTTTCGCATCAACTCGTCGAGTTCGTGATCCACCAGCGGATAGGGCGGCAGGATGGTGACAAATTTCTCGCCGAGCTTCGGCGGGTTACCCTCCTTGTCCTTCTTGCCCTTGGGATCGATCGGCGGCTCCTTGAATTTGCCGTGGACCTGCGCGCCTTGGACTTCGGCCTCCGTGATGTTGTCGCGAGCCAGTTCGCGATGGAACATGCCATAGCTTATCGTCGATCGCCCGGACGAGTCGCCGCTGAAGTACATTATGGCCAACACCATGGCCATCACCAGCAGCAGCCACATGGCCGGCGTGCTCATGCGAGGTGGCGATGTGGCCTTTTCGGGCGACTTACCTGTTGGGGTGGGCTGCTTCTCCATTCGCTCCCTTTACGTTCGTATGCCGATGCACCGGGGACTGGTCCATTTTTCGGCCGGTTGGTTATCCATTTCGCTGGAAGTGCAAGCCGAAAACATGGACCAGTCCCTTTCGTGGCCCATCCTCTTCGCTAAGTGAGGGTACGCACCCCCCCTTGCGGCAGATCTCCCGCGAACATCAAATTGTACCATATCAGCCGGGGATTTCGACCGGCCCAAGGAAGATCGAAGGTCGGAAATCGGAAGTCGGAGGCCTGGAACCGTCATCCTTCGGATTTCCGATTTCCGACTTCCGATTTCCGACCTATCAGCCGGGCGTGATCCTGGATCACGTTCCGGCTGATACCCCGAATTTGGGCACACTCGTCGACCGAGAAACCAGCCTCCAGCAGACGTTGCGTCCAGTAGTGGCTTGGGTGCTCGGATGTCTCGGCACTATCGGCCGGCGTATCTTCCAGGTCGCCTTCTGCCGGATCGGAAGGTTCCGTCGGTTGGCCCGCAACCGAACCGCCAACAGCAACCGAACCGTCGCCGGCCACAATCCGCAAAATCTCCGGCCCGTAGCGTCGCAGCTTCGCCTCGCCGATGCCCTTGACGACGAACAGTGCCTCGGGCGAATCCGGCCGTCGCCGGGCGATTTCCTCCAGAGTTCTGTTGGTAAGCACGTAATGGGGCGGCAGCGAAGTCTCGGCGGCCGTTGTCAGTCGCCACTTCTTGAGCGCCGCGACAAGGTCCGGGGCGGCGGGCGGCAAGTCGGCCTGATCGGCTTCGGTCGGACCGTTAGGCACCGGCTGCTCGCCACGCAACTTGGCCGACAGGTCGGCCGGCAGAGGCAGCTCGATGTCCGGCTCACCGGTGCCCTTCATCAGGTCGGTCCCCAATTCGGTCATTTGCACGACCGGCCGGCCGAGTTCGACCGCCACCTGTTCGAGACATTCGGCCGCTACCAGACAGTCGATCAGCTTCGCCACATCCGGCTGGGTCAAATGCCCGAGCAGACCGAACGTGCTCAATTGGTTCAGGCCCAGCTTCTCCATCTTGGCGGAAGCGGAACCGCAAAGCATTTGGGCGATGAGGTTTTTGCCGCAAGCGAATCGGGCCTGGGTTCGGGCGACGCCGCTGAGCACGATCCGGATCGTTTTGAGAATCTCCTCGTGCGACGTCGCGCTAACCGTATCGCCGCCAGCCATCGGTACGTTGCTCTGCTCGCAATTGTCGCAGTGGCCGCACTGCCCGGCGTCCTTCTCGCCGAAGTAGTGAAGTATCGTCTGTTGCCGGCAGCCGGAACCGATTGCGAAGCGGACAACCCGATTCAGCTTCTCGTATTCCGCCGCCTTGCGACGATCGAGCGCCTCGAAGTCGATTGCGAGTTGGTCGAAGGGCGACTTGCCGTCGATCATGCGGATTGCCCGGCCGCGGAAGGGGCGGACATACGTAACCGCCTCGAGCCTGTTCAATTCGCGCAGCGCGCCGGCCAGCGAGCTTTGCGTGATATCCGCGCTGCGTGCCAGGCCGTCGGGACGGAAGTAGATCAGTTCGTTACGTCGCGGTCCGACCAACCGTTCGATCGCCTGCAACACGCGGCGTCGGGTTTTCGCCTGCTTCGGCAGCAAGTCGACCAGGGTGGGCAAGTCGCTGTCCAACCGCACGGCCGCCATGTTCTGCGAGGCGATCAGCCGCTCGAGCACGCCCGCCGATTCCAAGAGTTGCTCGCACGTACCGACACCGTCGGCCCCGATCGGCAGGTTCAAAGCCTCCTTGATATCCTGCTGCGTCAGTTCGATCGGATCGGCGTCGATGGTGCGGAGATAATCGTACACGGCGGCGACGTTTTCCGGGGCGGGATACACGCTTTCGATGAAATACTCCTGGATGTAGCGGTCCGAGGCGTTGTACAGCAGCAAACACTTCGACTGCTTCCCGTCGCGGCCGGCGCGGCCCGCCTCCTGATAATAGGCTTCCAGCGTTCCCGGCAGGTTGTAGTGAACCACGAAACGCACGTTGGCCTTGTCGATCCCCATGCCGAACGCCGTGGTGGCCACGATTATCTCGACCTCGCCGTTCATGAACGACTCTTGTGTCTTGTGGCGCGGGTCGGGCAACAGGCCGGCGTGATAGGCGGCCGTGCGGCGGCCGGTCCGCTCGGCGATCAGCCCGGCCACCTCTTCGGTCCGTTTTCGGGTCGAGGCGTAGACGATTCCCGTTCCCGGCGTGTTGCGGAGGAAGTCGACCAGCAGATCGCCCTTGTGGCGTTCGCCTCGCGAGTCTTGGACCCGATAGAAGAGGTTGGGCCGGGCGAAGCCGGTGATGAAGGTTCGCGGCTGGTCGAGGTCGAGTTGTTCGACGATGTCGCGTCGGACCGCGTCGGTGGCGGTGGCGGTCAGGGCGATCGTGGTGGGCTGGCCCAGCTTGCGGCGAAAATGCCCCAGCCGAGCGTAGTCGGGCCGGAAGTCGTGCCCCCACTCGCTGATACAGTGCGCTTCGTCGACGGCCAGCAGACTGAGCCCGACCGTGCCGACCGCGTCGAGGAACCGCGAACTGCGGAACCGCTCCGGCACCACGTAAACCAACCGGTACTGGCCGGCCGCCATCTGATCGAGCCGGTCGTACTGCTCGGCCAACGGCAGCGTGCTGTTGATGTAAGTGACCGGCAGGTCCAGCTTCCGGAGTTGATCGACCTGATCCTTCATCAGTGCGATTAGCGGCGAGACAACCAGCGTAAGCCCGTCCATTGCCAGGGCGGGCAACTGGTAGCAGAGGCTCTTTCCGCCGCCGGTCGGCATTACGCAAAGGCAGTCGCCCCCCCCCAGCACCGTGTCGATCACCTCCCGTTGCCCCGGCCTGAACGACGACAGCCCGAACCGCGGCAAATGCGATTCGACATCCACTCGGGCGTCGTTATCTGGTTGGGTGTCTGGCATAAATCGGCTAAGCGAGGGAGCATCGGGTCAAACCCGCATTATAGACGCCGCCGGCGTTGCTTCCAAGAAGGGGGGAAGCGCGTTGTCACGACGGCAATTTCTTGAGGGTCGGAGCCGCCCCGTCCTCGGGGCGGGTATTGCCGGGGGCGGGTATTGGCGAGGCGACGTAACTCGCGGCGAGGACGCCGCGGCTCGGATGGGCAACGCGATGGGGCGAGGCGAAGCCTCACTAGAGCTTCCCACTGGGGAACAGTCGTTTGACCAGGACGTCTTTTTCGTAGAGGAGTTCGGTGGTTTTATCGCCCAATTCGTTCCAGGAAGTGACTTTTCCGTGTCGCTTCCCGTGGGAAAATGCCGCCTTGCTGGCCATCTGCCCGTTCTTGTACCAAGCGGTTTGCGTACCGTCTAGCTTGTCGTCGACATAGTGTCCTTGCGCCGCCATCTGCTCGTCGTCGTGCCAGCGAATCCAGATACCGTGCTTCATACCCACCTTGTACTCGGCCTGGCGACTACGTTTGCCATCGTCGTTGTAATAGACCCAGCGACCGTCACGCTTACTGTCCTTGTAGTCTTCTTCCCGATCGACGCTGCCGTCGGGCTGCCAATAGGTCCACTCGCCGTCGGGCCGACCGTTCAGGTAGCTTCCAACCTTGGCTTTCCTACCGTTGTCGAACCAGAAGGTCCACGAGCCCTTGCGGCGGCCGTCGAGATACGCTCCCTCGCAAAATTTCTTTCCGTTGGGATGCCACTCCACATAGTTGCCGTGGTTCACGGTGCTGTCGTCGGTGAACAGCTTCACTTGGCGCACTACCCTAACGGTGCCGTCCGCGTAATTCTCCTTCACCTCTCGCGTGCCAACCAACTTGGCCGGCGGCACCTCGTTGATCTCGATGCGAGTGGACTCCCGCGCGGGCTGGGGCGTGTCTCCCGATGCCGGCTTCGCCGCCGTGCGACCGGTGGCTCGCGTGTCGACCTCGCTGGAGCCTTTCTTCTTCCCCTCGTCCAGTTCACGGAAGTACTGCTCGCCCTTGTCTTCACCACATCCGGCCGAGAGCACCAGGGCCGACATGAAACAACAGGCCAGAATTCGCATCAATCTAGTCACGACACTCGCCTCCACGGAAAGCCCCATCGCAAGAGTATTATGCCACTCATCGACCCTTGCATAGTCATTTATCGAGGGCGAAGCCCGATTCCCCGGCGGAGCCCCCTTGATCAGCGCATTGACTATGCAAAGATCAATAAGCGCGATTACGCAAATATTGCATATTGCCGGTCGCCCGTCTATTTATTCTACCGCGGTAGCCGAGAAAAGGCAGTGGGAACGCAGGGCGGCGGGGACGACAGCCCCCTGAATGGCGCGAGTTATTTCCCGGCAGGCAGGCGGCGATTGAAAATTTCCGGGTCAAACGGATCGGCCGGAATAAACGGCTTCGGCGGCTTGCCACGCTTGACGGTCGACTGCTTGACCGGCCGAACGATCTCCCCCTCTGCCTCCGCCTCCAGCAATAACGCCCGGGCCGCCTTCTCGACGGCTGCCGGGGTGGCGGACTCCACGGGGGTCGGTTTGACGGATTCCGGTTTGACGGATTCCGGTTTTGGGAAGTCGAAACCGGGCTTTTCGCCGATTTGTAGCGCGGGTGGGCTATCGGGGGCATGTGTCTGAATAGTCGCCGGGCGGCGAGGTTGTGGAGTTTCGACCATGTGATGCACCCAGTTGACCAGTTGCCTGTATTGGGCCATATGGCTGTTGGTGAAGACGGCTGCCTTGGCCGTGCCGTGCGGTCGGATCGGAGCGGTCAACAGCTTGCTGGCCGCCGGATCGGTCTGATCGATGCATTGCAGCGTGGCATACAGATTGCGTTGCGTGAGACGCCGGCTGGGCGACCGGCCCGGCCTAATCCGAAACAGACTGAACTCGCTCTTCGATTGCGACCCGTGGCAGCCGACGGCGGTGCAACCGTTGACCAGCATCGGCTGGATGGTCTGGGCGAAGGTCTCCATCGCGCTGCGTGGCACGCCTCGCACCAGGCGGTCCAAGTCTTCCGGCGAAACGACACTTGGGGCGGCCTTCCCGGTCGCCTCCGTCTTTTCGGCCGGCGACTCCCGCGACATTCTCAACCGCCGCTCCAATAGGCCGATCATGGGATGCGTGGGGTCGGCGGCCATCGCGTCGGCCAGTTCGCGCGCCGCTTGGCCGATCAGTCCGTGCCGCTCGCACCAGGTGGCCAACTCGACATGCTCGTTCACATTACCCGACTCAACGGCCGCCCGCTTCCGCTGATAGGCCTCTTCCAGGTCGCGGCAGAATAGTTCCACCTGGACTGATCTGATGCGAATTTCTCCGTCGGGCAACACGACGTGGTATTTGTCGCCCACCTGGGTAATCTTCCCAGCAAGCACCTCGCCGTTGCGCAGCAGCAACACGCCGGGCGTGGCCCCAGGTTGAATTTGATCCGCTGCATCAACCCACGAAAGCCCCAAGCCCGCCGCCAGTACCGCCACGGACACGCAAAATTGTCGAAATAGAATTCCCATAGTGGCTGGGAGGGTAGTAAATCCGGCAAGCTGGGTCAAGAGGGAAATTCGCCGGGGAACTACGTCCCCACTCAATAGCCCAATAGCCGCCAGCGGAAGCTGGCGGTTGCTTTGCGCTTCAGTTGCGGTATCCAGCGATAACTGTTGTGCCGGCCAACCGCCGACTTCCGTCGGCAGCTATTGTTGAAGCGCTACGTGGCGGTTAGAGGCAGGGATGCGTCAAAAAAAGATCAGCCGTTTTCGGCGATTGACTCGCCGGCGAGGCGGCCGCTGGTTATTGCCCAGCCGATGTGCAGACCGTGGCCCCAGAGGATTTGACCACCCAGGCCGTTCTGGCCGACGGCGTAGAGGCCCGCTATCGGGTTGTCCGACTGGTCGAGGACCTGCATCCGCCGGTTGATTGCCGGCCCGCCTTCGGTGGTTGTGAAGTAGGCCTTGACCGGGCCGAGCAGGACCCAGCGCTCGCCCTCCATCGGATGCTCGTCGCCCGTGCGGCCGAACTCGTCCGGCTCGGCCCCCCGCACGTATCGGTTGAAGCGGTCGACCGTCTCTTGTAACGCATCGGCCGGCAGGTCGCGGCTGGTGCCGACGCCTTGGAGCGTTCGGGCGTCAGCCGAGACGTCGGGACGTAGCTTCAGGTAGTCGGAAACGTAGGCGTAGGCGATCTCCGGCGCGGTGGAAATAAAGTTCGGCCAAGCGCTGTAAAGATCCACCAACCGTCGGTCGAGCAGGATGTAGCAAATCTTGCCGGATTGGTTGGCGATGGCAATCTCGCGGTCGGGCCAGACGGTCTCGTTGGTGAAGCGGTGCCCTTCGGAGTTCAGCAAGATCGCGCCGTTATCAAACAGGCTGTTCTCCGGATGCTGCCAGGTGACCAGCAGCCGCTTGATCATGGCGTTGATGATGAACTTCGGCACCAGCGGCAACGCCATGCCCATCAGTCGGGCAGCAATACCCCGCGACGGCAGCAGTTGGGCAAACGTATCGCCGGGCGGCTCGATGAACCGCAGCTCCGGCCCGTAGGTTACCTCCATGTTTAGAAGCCGGGCGCCCGCCTCTTCGGCCAGCCGGTGACCGTCGCCGTCGGCATGAGGGTTGATGCCTTCGATGGCCGTGAACCGGGACCCCTTGAATCGGGCGATGATCCGCGGCGCGTTGGCATAATCGCCGGCGGCCAGCACGACGCCGCGCTTGGCGTGGAAGCTTCGCTCCCGGCCGTCAACCCGCGCGGTGACGCCGGTTATCCGATCACCTTCGCGAGTGAGTTGCTCGACCGGCGCGTCGCAGAGAATCGTGCCACCCCGTCGGAGCAAACGTCGCTGGAAGGTGGCCACGTATGCCTTGGCGTTGGGAACCACGTTGTGCATTCGGGGAACACGGTTGGGCGGCTCGGGGTTAGGGCCGTGGAAGGCAAGCCCCATCCCGGTCATCCAGCGAAGCGTCTCTTCGGCATGGCCGATGAAGAAGCGTCGCATGGCCGCGTTGTTTTGCGCTTCGATCTGGGGCGGGGCGAACTTGCCGGCGTCTTCGGCGTGATCGTCCGGATTATCCTCAATGCCCGCCTTGCGCTGCAGGGCCGTGCCGGCGGCGGTGAACGATCCGATGGCGATACCGGTGGTGCCACCCAGGCTCGGCTGCTTCTCCAACACGAGCACGCTCGCGCCATGCTCGGCCGCGCTCAGCGCGGCAGCCAGCCCGCTGCCTCCTCCACCCACCACGATAACGTCGAAATTGTCGTTCATGCTATTGCGTATCCCAATTGCGGTAACCGTTCACGGGCAAAAAACACCGCAAGACACACAGCTTTGCGATTCCCATTTAGCCGGCGGACTTGTCCGCCGTGAATACACGCGGCGGACAAGTCCGCCGACTAAACGACTTGCCGAAACGGTCATTGTGAGGGGGCGAGGCGGGGATGTCAAGGCAGGGCGCGCGTCGAGCGTTTACCAGGGCGTTTCCATCATGGCGACGATTTGCTCGGCTACCCGCTGGATGGCCATCTGGTGTGCGGTGGCGACCGTCTGGCCGACCTCGGGCACGAGACCGGCGTCGCCGGCGACGATGATCGCCTCGGGCGGGAGCGGGATCGCATCGCCTTGGCGGATGATGTTTCCGCGGCGGTCGATCCAGCTTACCTCGACCTGCAAGTCGAGATTGTACT
>CAZDHN010000181.1:0-10333 GCA_964505115.1 uncultured Planctomycetaceae bacterium | reverse complement strand
ACCCGAAACTTCAGGCTTGACAAAGCACTAGCGGCGTGGATTATAACCAATGCAATGGCTTGGCGTCGCCGCGAACTTTCCGACCACATTTCCACGAGGAGAAAAACGGATGAAGAACGCTCGAACTGGCGGCCGATACGCCGTTGCGATTACGGGGCTGCTGATTGTGGCCGTTGGGCTGGGAACCGGCTGGACCGCCCGGGCGGATGAAGAAGCTGTCGAGCAGGCCAAGGGTCTTTCGCGGGCGTTCCGCTCGGCGGCCAAGAAGGTGCTGCCCACCGTCGTGAAGGTCCGAACAATGAGCAAGCCACGCCAAATCCAAGGCCAACTTCACGGCCGGAATCCCTTCGGCGGCACCCCCTTTGGAGAATCGCCTGACGAGTTGTTGCCCGGCGGCCGTATGCCACGCCGTAGCGGCATTGGGTCCGGCGTGATTATCGACCCGAAGGGAATCATCCTCACTAATAACCACGTGGTCGAGGATGCCGACGAGGTCATCATCGAGCTGCCCGACGGACGCCAGTTCAAGGCAACCAACATCAAGACCGACAAGCAGACCGATTTGGCCGTGTTGCGGATTAAGACCAAGGCCCCCCTACCGGCCGCGCGGATGGGAGACTCCGGCAAGATGGAGATCGGCGACTGGGTGCTCGCCATCGGCAGCCCGTTCGAGCTGGAGCAAACCGTCAACGCCGGGATCATCAGCGGCAAGGGCCGCATGCTCGGGCACGTCAAGCGGGGCGATGTTTTGCAGACCGATGCGGCCATCAACCCGGGCAACTCGGGCGGGCCGCTGGTCAACCTCGACGGCGAAGTGGTTGGCATCAACACGGCCATCGCCAGCCGCAACGGCGGGTTCCAGGGAATCGGCTTCGCCATCCCCATCAATCTGGCCAAGTGGGTAACCAAGCAACTGATCGAACACGGCAGCGTCGAACGGGCGTACCTTGGCGTGGGTATCACCGAGATTACCAGCAACCTGGCCCAACAACTGGGCGTAAACCCTAACCAGGGCGTGTTGGTCTCGGAGGTCTATCCGAAGACACCGGCCGCGCGGGCCGGGTTCCAGGAAGGCGATGTGATACTCAAGTTCGCCGGCCATCCGGTTGCCAATCCGCGCGATCTGCAAGAGATCGTTGAACGGTCCGAGTTTGGCTCGAAGCAGAAGGCCGACATCATTCGTGACGGCAAGCCGATTGCGCTTGACGTGGTGGTCAAGTCGCTGCCGAAGAGTTTTGACGTTGCCTCGTTATCGCCCGACGACAAGATCGGCGAAGAATCCGCGCCTTCTCATGCAGACAGTGAGCTTGGTTTAGAGGTGGCCGACTTAACTCCAGAGGTGGCCAAGCAGCTTGGCCATGGCGGGATGTCGGGCGTATTGATTAGCGGAGTGGACGCCCACGGTATTGCCGCCGAGGCAGGGCTCCGCGAGGGGATGCTGATTCTCCGGGTAGGCCGGCAGCCGGTCAAGACGGCCGCCCAGTTTCAGGCGATGATGGAGAAGGAGTCACTTGGCAAGGGTGTTCTGCTGTTGATTCGCACGCCGCGCGGCAATCGGTTCGTGGTACTGCGTGATTCCCAAGACGGCTAAGTGATTCCCAAGACGGCTAACACGCGCTCGGTTTTCCGAAGAATGCGCGCCGCTCGACTGCCAAGAAAATAGAAACGCCCGATCAGCTGTGCCGGGCGTTTCTTTCTCGTCGTATCAATCGTGAAGCGAAGACGTCGCTCGTTTGGCTTGACGGCCTACGAGCTACTTCTTCTTTTTGGTAGCCTTCTTCTTTTTCTTCGCTACCTTCTTCTTCTTTTTGGCAACCTTCTTCTTTTTGGCAACCTTCTTTTTCTTGGCAACCTTCTTCTTTTTGGCTACCTTCTTCTTGGTAGCCTTCTTCTTCTTGGCTACCTTCTTCTTTTTGGCTACCTTCTTCTTTTTGGCTACCTTCTTCTTGGCCTTCTTCTTGGCCACCTTCTTCTTCTTGGCCACCTCGTGTCCTCCTAACTAACGTGGTGGACGACTGCTTACCGATATCCGGGCTGGGGCCGAAACTCGACAGGCTCGCCGCCGCAGAAACAAGACAACGAACCGCCACCTGCTTGCCCTCCGCATAACCGCGGCTCGTGGCAAATCGTGACCGTTCTGAATCTCCTTATTGCTCTCTTGCCTTCGCAAAACCCTAACTCAACAATCTTGCGTAACTCTGCAAGGCATCGAGTTTTCATTATCGTACCCATTTTAAAAAACTTTGCAAGCACAATTTTCCACTTCAACGAAAAAATCTTGCTTGGCACGCGCGTGCGACGGCATCGAATCAAGTCGCCGGCGGTACACTCAGCGCGCCGATTATTAGTAAATCGTCGTTCAACTTGAGTCTCACCCAAGCGCTGCCGCGTCAGGCAATCGCTTTGGCGTCAATCGGCGTGACGGCAGTCACGCATCGCGCGAATTCCACTTCTTCACGCACCCGAAGAGCACTAATTCAGGGAATATTTTCCGATCGAAAGTGCTTCATGTTGATCGGCATGCAGCCGGCCGCGTGGCCGCTCTTTCGCTTGCCAATACGGCCGACATTACGCTATGCCGAGGTTGCCGGACGGTTCGGAGCCTGGCCCGCGGCGTTTGCGCAACATCTTGTACAGTAGGGCGTTACGAACATGCCGCGCCGCGATTGAGCGCTTTCCGGGAGGCGATTGCCGAAGTGGCATCTTCGTGCCGGCCGAAAGCGAACGTCAATCATAAACACGCCTCGGATACCGGAGCAAAGCGGCCTTTGGCGGAATGTTTGATCCGGTCGGAAGGCAACCTGCTCGCCGGCAACGCGCGCGTCTCGATACGCGAGCGAAAAGTGGCGAACAGACTAACAACGGCGCGGTTCCGGATGGCCTATCGAACCGTTTTCACGAGCTTGCGCGGCAACCATTCCAGCGGCCGAGATACGAGTTGCGAAAGCGGGAATCCCGAAGGGCAAATTCACGAAAGTTTTTTCCCGAAAGAGTGTCCGAGAGTCTTTCGGAACGTTCCATTCCGCTCTTTTACGGCTTGTGTCCCGCTGCCCAAGCGCACCCGCGACGGATCAATTCGGCCACGCCCGGCTTTCGAATCGCGCGAACATCGTGTCCCAGTGGCGAATGGAACACGCGCCCCTTGCCGTAGTTGAACACAAAGGCCATCGGATGATCCTTGCCGGTTACCTTGGAGCGCGACGTGGCCAACACTTTGACCGGTAGTTCACCGATAAGGCATGTGTAGAGTTCATCGTCGGCCTGAAAATCGTTCATCGAACGCGTGATAGGGTGTTCGGAATCGACAATCTTGACCGTGAAGGGGCCGCGACGGTCGTGTCCCGTCTTCTGGTCCCAAACTTTTCCGACCAGATTGGCGAACTCCGGCCATTTTTCAAACGCTCCGCAAGCGAAGTGAAAGGCGAACAGGCCTTTACCCTGTTTGACAAACTTCAGCAAATTCTCTTGGGCCTGCTTCTCGTCGGCCAAAGGCTTGTAGTTCTTGAAGTGCAGGAAGATCACGTCGTAGTTGAAGATCTCATCGTTGGCCAGGAAGTCGGGCGTTTCGACCACTCGCACTTTGAAACGTTTGTCTTCTTCGAGCAGTTCGCGAATGACGGGGGTCGTTTCTTTCCAATGATGGCCCTTGTAGTCCACGCCGGTTACCAACAGAACGCGGATAGGCCGGCCGTCGGCCTTTTCTTGGGCGGTGTTCTCTTCAACGGCGGCCGAAACAAGGGTCGCGGCAACGGTCAGACCGATAAGTAGGCTGTGCATCTTGGGCGACCCTCCTGTTAGTGGTGACGTTGAATGCGAGGGGCGAGGGATTAGGCTGAGGGGCGAGCGTCCACCGGCCACGTTTCTTGCCCCTCGTCCCCCTCCCCCCTCTCCTATCCCAGCAACCCGCGAAGGAACGCGACGCTCTGGCTCAAGTTCTCGTCGCTGCCGTGGCACTCGATCGAAATGGCGCCGCTCCAGTCGGTCTCCTTGAGAAACTCGATACACTGCTTGATGTTCTCGGCGTTCACGCCGCCGCCGATGGGTACTTCGCTCATGCCGATCCCCGTCTCTTCACCCCGAACGGCGGCCGCCAGGGCGGGACTGACATCCTTGATGTGCAGGTGCGTGACGTACTTGCGAAGCCTCTTCAGGTACGCCAGCGGATCGAGCCCGGCGATGAAAGTGTTGCCCGT
This sequence comes from uncultured Planctomycetaceae bacterium, assembly GCA_964505115.1. GTDB lineage: Bacteria > Planctomycetota > Planctomycetia > Pirellulales > Thermoguttaceae > CAZDHN01. The sequence goes on along the minus strand of CAZDHN010000181.1, from coordinate 6,140 downwards.
GTCGAAATTGCAGCGAAGGTACTCCGAATCGAAGTACTCGAAGAGCCGTTCCATGAAATCGCCGTCGCTGGTGTACGGTCCGTGCGGCTCGACGTTGAGTATCACGCCGTAGTCTTCGGCCCAGGGCAGGCACTGGCGATAGTTGTCGCAGGTGATTCTAAACACCTCTTCCTTGGAGAAGCCCTCGATTTCAAAGGCCCCGTCGACCGTATCGACCATCGGGCAGTCGATCTCGGAGGCGAAGCGGATCGATTGCTGCACGTACTGCACGCCGAAAGCCGATCCGTCGGGCCCCATCAGCGGATAGGAGCCGTCGATCTGCGAGACCTTCATCCCCTTTTCTTCGAGGTAGCGTCGCAGCTTCCGGGGATTCGATTGCAGCGAAATACCCGGGTCGTAGCCCATCGCCTGGATGAAATTCTGCCCGTGGATGACCGCGAACTCGATGTGCTCCAGTTCGTACTTCAGCGCCGATTCGACGGCCGTCTCGAAGCTGGCGCTCAAGGGGCGGAAGTTGTCGGCATGCATCCCCAGTTCGATCATTTCAGGTTCCCTCCGGGCATTTATGGTTGGACGAAATCGACACCGAATCCACGAGCTGCCGCTTGGGCAACCCCAGCGATAGGATACGGCAGCCGCCAGCCCGCCACAAGCCCCCGACAGGGCCTCATTTCGCCTTGTTCTCGAACCAGACGGGGCCGCCGAATTTGCCGGTGACGACTACGTCCAGGTCGGCCAGCGTGATGCCGTGAGCCCGTAATCCCTGATCCCGTCCCGACCCCCTTATTTCACTTGTTCTCTTTGATTTCAATATGCACAGGGCGGCACGGCCGGCAACAGCAGGGCGATCAGGATCCCGATAAGGGTGATCACCACCAGCAACTCAACGAGTGCAAAAGCAAATCGCCCGGCCCGTTTCATTCACCGAAATTTCGTTTCGCGATGCTTGCTCGCGCCAGAGAGAGTTTAGCATCGGCCCGGCGGTTTCCACGATTTTGTAGCCGGCGTATGGCTCCAATCGGGTCCAGGAGATCGGGTCTCCCGTATAGCCGCCGCCCAGGATGCCGTAAATCGTCGGGCAGTAGCCGCAGTAACCGTCCGCAAGACCCACAACCGCGGTGATCGGCGCGGGGCTGCGACGCTTGATGTCCAGGCCAAACTGACAGTACAATTCACACGGCTCCGTCACAAGCGCCACGTCGCCGATCCGAATAGCGTGAATCGGCAACGTATCGACCGGGTTCTTGCCATACAATTCCTGCAGATGCACCGCTCCGAACGCCATAATCATGTTCCCGTGCTTTTTCCCGGCGTCGATTCGCGCCAGTGTCTTGCGGGCCTCGGCCAGTCGTTCCGGCTTGGGTAGCCGCACTTTGACCGTGAGATCTTTGTAGGCGTGATCCAATACGGGCTGGTCGTGATACTTTGTGTTTTTGTAGAGCCGTAACGTTTCGTCAGCCATCAATCGGCCAAGTCGCTGAATCGACTGCTCGCGAGATTCCTTACGGGGGTGGAGCAAGTTGCGCCATGTTATGTCACCTTGTGCCCCATTCAGGTACAGCATGGGGATGTTGCCCAACTCTTCTCGCAGGATTCGTCGAGACTCGCCGGGAAAGTCGACCGTGAAGACCGAGCCTCCCCAGGTAATCGTCGGGTGTGTGGAGTTGTGCTGTATGAGCGCGATGAGCTTGCCATTGGTGTCCGCGGCAAACAGTGCCAGATGTTGCGGATCGTCGGGCCCTTCCAGACCGGCGAAATCCTTACGCCTGGTATCGCCGTGCATCGAGTGCGAGCCGTCCGCCCAACAGACGCGACGATTGAAGCCGATCCGAGCGGTCCCCTTTCCCCAGCCGATCTTCCCCGGCTGGACCGATTTAATCGTCTGCCGAGCAAGTTCCACGAGCCACCCTTCCAGCCGATCCAGGTAGGCGTCATCGACCGGCATGAGGTAGTTGGTCCGCAGCACCACGGGGCCGCGCGTGTGGGTGGCGGAGATGATGATGTCGCGAGGCGGAATCCCCGCCGCCCGGCCCATTGCCTCCCGCATTGCTCTTACCCGCGGCGGTTCCAGACCGCCCAAATCGCAACTGACCAGCAATACCCGCTTCTTGCCGTCGGACAAATAGAGTCCATTTGCCTCCAGGTTGTCGCGAATCTCCGTCGCCCGCTTGCAGACGCTGGCCGCTTGTACCCAGTCGCCGATCCGGGGGTTGATAACGCAAGAGGCCGCGCCGACTTGAATCGGTGTTGGCAGGTTGTTCGTTTTCTCGGCGCTGCTTTCGGCTGCCAACGCGCCGGCCGCCCGTCCGCCGAAGGCCGCTGCGGCACCCGTCGCCGCGATACGCCCCACAAAACGCCGTCGCGTAATCGATTGTGCATCAGCCACTGTTATTCACATATTCCCACGGAAAGTGATGATCGGAGATAAAAACCAGACGGCGTTTAACAGACCATGCGTGCGCCCAACCACGCCCTACTTAAAGGACCTCACTTGGCCTTGTTCTCGAACCACACCGGGCCGCCGAACTTGCCGGTGACGATCACGTCCAGGTCGCCGTCGCCGTCGAGGTCCACCACCGGGATGCTCATGCCGGAGCCGATCCCCTGGCCTTCGGATATCGCGTGCCGGGTCCAGACGGGTTTTGCGCCCCGGGTGAGTTCATACCAATAAACCACCGGGCCGCCGAAGGCGTCCGGGTCGTTGCCGTTGTGGGCCATGAACCGCTTGCCGGTCACCAGATCCAGGTCGCCGTCGGCGTCCAGGTCGGCCAGCGTGATGCTGTGCGCTTGCGACCAGGATTTGTCGATCAGGTGCCGCCGCCAACTCGGTTCCTTCTCGCCCTTGACCTGCTCGTACCAGAAGATGCCGTGCCGGTGGGCCGAACTGGTGATGATGTCGTTCAGCCCGTCAGAGTTTACGTCGTAGGCCCAAATTTGCGGCGTGTGTTCCGACTTGCCCTCCTCCATGCTACCCAGCGCGACCGGATGCTCCTTCCATTGGCCTTTGCGCGGATCGGCGGGCGCTTCGAACCAGGCGCCCGGCCGGATGATGTCGGGCCGGCCGTCGCCGTTGATGTCGCCCACCCCGCCCCCATAGGGTAGCTTCTTCTCGGAGACCACGTGGACCACGAAGCCCTGCTTACCGTCGGCCCCGCGGACCAACTCGTACCAGACGGTACGCGGCACGTGCGGTAGGATCTCCAGTTCCTTGCCGTCGCCGTCGATATCCTGGAGGTCGGCGCACTCGAAGTTGCCGTTCTCCTCGATGGTTGCCTCGGGCCACTCACCACCGGCCGCGCCCGTATTGCGATACCACTTCGAGCGTTTCTCGAACCAGGAGCAGGAGACCACGTCGGTGAGCCCGTCGCCGTCGACGTCGATCGGCCCGTTCATGAAGTCGCGCCAATAGCCCTTGCCTTTGTCGTCGACCTTGCCAACCATCGTGCGAATCTTCTGGGGCTTCCAGTCGGGCGCCAGGTAGAGGAACGGCCCGGCCACGATGTCGAGCTTGCCGTCGTTGTTGAAATCGGCCACGCCGCAGGCCTCGCTACGGAACGTGCCCAACCGGTGCGGTACGAATTTGACCGACAACGGCTCGGCGCCAAGCGTCGTCGACGTGAAGACGAGAATCAAACAACTCAGGGCGGTGGTGATGCGCATGGGATTTCCTCCGGGAAGGTGTGAGAGTTTTCAATGGATCGACCCGATCAACGGGCAGGCCGCACGTCGGCCTCCCAATCGGTCAACAGTTTCTTCAGTCGATTGTAGTCGTCCGGACGCGAGGTTAGCAAGTTCTTGGATTCGGCCGGGTCGGCGGACAGGTCGAATAGCCACTCTTCCAGTTTTGGGCCCGTCTGGCGGGTCAGATATTTTAGCGAGCCGTCGCGGACCGCTCGCCAGGTGAGATCGCCTCGCCGCTGCCGCCAAAATAGCGATCGCGATACGTCGGGCTGCCGCTTGGCCAGATGTGCGAGGATGTCGATGCCGTCAAAGGGCCGGTCGGCCGGAATTTTGGCGCCGGCCGCCCGGACTATCGACCGCGAGAAATCCAGCATGATGGTCGCCTGATCGCTGACGACGCCGCGCGGCACGACGCCCGGCCAGCGGACAATGGCCGGCACGCGGATACCGCCCTCCATCAGCCCGCCCTTAAAGCCGGAGAAGGGCGCGTTGCGCGCGGTTCGCGTGCCGCCGTTGTCGCTGGCGAAGATCACCAGCGTGTTGTCGGCCAGCTTACGCTCATCCAGCGCGTGAAGAATCTTGCCGATGCCCTGGTCCATCCGCTCGTTCATCTTGGCGTACGTCTCGCGGCTGCCTTCGTTCCAGTTGGCCTTAACGCGCGGCACGGCCGGCTTGGTGTCGGGGTCCTGGATGGGCGTGTGAGGGCAAGTGTAAGGCACGTAGAGGAAGAACGGCCGGCGACCGTCGTATTGACGGACAAACGCCTCGGCCGAGTCGGTTATCATGTCGGTCATGTACCCTTCGCGAGTGACAATCCGCCCGTTGTCGTAAAGCACCGGATCGCCGTTCGATTCGATGTGGTAGAAGTAGTCGACACCGCCGCCGAGCGGTCCGAAGTATTGCTCGAAGCCGTGCTCCAGCGGCCAGAACTTCTTCTCGTAGCCCAGGTGCCACTTGCCGAACCCGACCACCTCGTAGCCGGCCTGCTTGACGAGCCGGATGATGGTCGTCTCGCTGGTGGGCAAACCCAGGTCGTGTGTCTCGCGCAGGCGGATGGCATCGTCGTATCGGCCCACGTTGCCGGTGCCGATCGCGCATTCCAGCCCGCCGACCCGATGCTGGTAGCGGCCCGTCATCAGCGCCGTTCGCGTCGGCGTGCATTCCGGCCCGTTGGCGTAGTAGTTGGTAAAGCGCACGCCCTCGCTGGCCAGCCGGTCGAGCGTGGGCGTTCGGGTATCGGTGCATCCGTAGCACCCCAAGTCGCCGTAGCCCATATCGTCGGCCAATATGAGCAAGATATTCGGTACGCCGACCGCTTCCTTGCAGTGTCCGACGTTTTCAACGCCCGGCGACAAGAACGCGGCACAGCCGGCGAACATAAGTATGACACCCTTGTGCGTCAAACGGCCCAGTGAACGATAGCGACGCGGCTTGTTTCGGCCGGATATGGCTTGCATTTGGATACCTCTAACAAAAGGGTCTTGCGATTTTCTCGATTGCTCCCACTCGCCCGGCGAGCCCAGGGCTCCAGTATGCGGGCTGAACAGCTCAAGGTCAACGTACCGGGCGGAAACGGAAAGTGGCCGGTGGCCCGAACGCGTCCGACGCAACGGAGCCACAACGTAACATGTTGCTCGCACCGCATTTACGCCGACAGCCGACAAGGCTTGGCCGAAACGCCAATCGGTATCCGTCGCCGCATTATCCTTCGGAATCTCTCGGCTGATGTTTGCCCGAGGCTGCCGGGGTGTCATCAGGCACTTTCCCGCACCGACAAAAGCCCGGATGGCGACTGCCCGAGGCCCCGAGAACCATTGCACCCCCGCACCTTGAGTGCTACCATTAGGGTCATCGGGTGGGACCGTTACTGGGCAGCGGAACGCCCCATTATCGATTTGAGGCTGCTCAATAAACAGTAGTGGGACGCGACAACATTGCTCACACCACAAAAAGACCAATGGCGAAACGTAGCAGAAAACCGAATCCAACACGGTCGGCGTCGCCGCCCTTCACAAACAAGGACCTAATTGTTGGCTTGCTAAAAATCGGCGCCACGCCACATATTGACTCGCTATTCGACTTGATTATTCAAGAAGCTCCTCGCTTGGTTGGTGCGACTGAATGCTCGATCTTCTGGAAAGAAGGTCCTTGGCGCGACGAATGGCGAGAAGAGGTTCCGGGGCCTCCCAATGCGTTCTTCCGCCGCGCCACGTATGAGACAAAACGTGACCGTATCGGTACAAACAAGTACGAACTTGGCGAAGGGTTAACCGGATGGGTCGCAAAGCATGGCGTTACGGTTCGTATCGACGACATCGACGACGAACCCAGCTATCGTGACCGCTATCCCGGTATCAAGTGGGCCGACAAGGACGATCGCTTTAGGACTTCCCCTGACCAAGACTATCAACGCGCATTCCTTGCCGTTCCAATCAACGTTGATGACGGTGTTGTTGGGG
>CAZDHN010000180.1:0-10351 GCA_964505115.1 uncultured Planctomycetaceae bacterium | reverse complement strand
TACAACGCCGGCGGTTCGTGGACCAAGCCCGAACACGCAAACATGGGCCTCTACGAAGCGATCACGATCGTCGAAGGGCCCAAGCCGCTCGACGCCCGGCTGCCGTTCCCCGACCTGCCCGACACGGTCCCCAAGCGTAGCGACGGGCTGCCCGTCTACTACAAGGACGTGGCCGTGTTGGCCCTGCCCCACCAACTGGTCGAAGGCTACCAGTTCATCTTCCAGGTCGACGCGCCGGGCGCCGGCCGGGTGAATCGCGTGGTGCTTCACAATACGAAGACCGACGAGCCGGACAACTCCGGCGGGCAGCTCTACGCCAAGGACTTCCGCGTGAGCGTCTCGACGAAGTCCACCCGCCGCCAGAACTTTGCGGAGGTCGTCCGCGGCACCCTGAAGCCCAATACCGGCCCGCAAGAGTTCAAATTCACGGCCGTCGACGCACGGTACGTCAAGCTTGAACTCCTCTCGGGCTACAATGCCGATCCCGAGAAGATTGAGTTGGGCGAATTCGAGGTTCTTTCGACCGACGGCAAGAATGTCGTGGCCAAGTACGACTCGAACAATCGGAGAACCAAGGCCGAACTGGTGGCCTACACTTCCGCGGCGTTGGCTGCCGCCGGTTGCTGGAACGCGGGCAACATAAACGACTGCGCGCGCTCGGGTCCGCTCGGCAGTTGGCGAAGCGGTCGACGAACGCGCGTCCTCCGCGATCTGGCTTCGGTAATCAACCTCGGCGACAAAGTCGACGCCGATGGTCGGCTCCAGTGGCAGGTGCCCGAGGGACGTTGGACGATCCTCCGGCTGGTCTGTACGAACACCGGCCAGCATTTGATCGTACCCAGCCCCAATTCCGACGGCCTGATGATTGATCACTTCAACCCTCGGGCGACCGAAGCCCACATGCGATACATCATCGAGAAGCTCAAAAAGGAATTGGGCGTCGAGCGGTTCGATGACACGGCACTGAAGACGATGTATATGTGCAGCTACGAGCCGCACGGCACCACGACCTGGACGGGCGACTTCGTCGAGCAGTTCAAGCGCCGCCGCGGCTACGACCCCGTCCCGTACCTGCCCATCCTCAAAGGCTGGAAGACGGTGAAGGACGCCGGCATCGCGACCCGATTCCTCTACGACTACAAACGCCTGATCGCCGACCTGCTGGTCGACGCCCACTACAAGCAGGCCAAACGAACCTCGAACGAATCAGGCCTGCTGCTCTGCGCGGAAGCCGGCGGGCCGGGCGGACCTGTCGAGGCGCTGAAGGCGCTCGGCTCGCTCGACACCATGCGCGGCGAGTTCTGGATTAAAACCCCGTGCTGGGTGGTCAAGGCGGTCGCTTCGGCGGCCAATATCTATGGAAAAAAGATTGTCGAGATGGAAGCCTTCACCACCGGGCACCACTGGCAAGACGGCCCGATGGACTATAAGCCGGTCGCCGACCGGGCCTTTTGCGAAGGCGCCAACCGCTTCGTCATCCACACCTTCCCCCACAACCCTCCACAAGCCGGCCTGCCCGGCTGGGGTTACTACGCGGGCGTCCACTTCTGTCCGAAGCTGACCTGGTGGTCGAAGGCCAAGCCGTTGGTCGACTACCTGTCACGATGCAGCTTCATGCTTCAGCAGGGCCGGTTCGTGGGCGATGTCTGCTACTACTACGGCGGACAGGCGCCGAACAAAATCCCGCCCAAGCACGTCCGCCCCTCGCTCGGGCCCGGCTACGACTACGATGTCGTCAACGCCGAAGTGATCCTCAACAGAATGTCGGTCGAGAACGGCCGGATCGCGCTGGCCAGTGGAATGCGCTACGAGATGCTCGTGCTGCCCGATCGGGTGGATATCGATCTGGAAGTGCTGGAGAAACTGGAGGAGTTGGTTCGCAACGGGGCGACCGTCGTCGGACGCAAGCCGGGAAGATCGGCCGGTCTGCGCGACTTCCCACGCCGTGACCAACAGGTCAGGCAACTGGCCGACACGCTTTGGGGGCCCTGCGACGGTCGCAACGTGACCGAGCACATCCACGGGAAAGGCAAGATCGTCTGGGGACGGCCCGAACGCGAGATACTCCGGGAGCGGCACGTCGGGCCCGACTTCACTTTCACCAGTCGTCGGCCGGATGCCGACCTCAACTACATCCACCGCCGCACGGACACGGCCGATCTCTATTTCGTCCGCAATCGCACTTCGCATTGGGTAGATGCCGACTGCACGTTCCGCGTTGCCGGTCGGCTGCCCGAGCTTTGGCTGCCCGACTCGGGTGAGATTCGGCCGCAATTGGTTTACGATGCCGTGAAAGAGGGCACCCGAGTGCCGCTAAGGTTGGCGCCGTCGGGTACGGTGTTCGTCGTGTTCCGCGGGAAGGCGGAAGGTGACCGGGCCGAACGCGGGCCGATCGTCGCGGTCAGCCACGACGGCGTGCGGGTCTTTCCACTGGCGGGCGACACCGTCGACTCGAAGTCAACACCCGATCTTGAACTGCTCGCCGCCGGGAAGACGGGCGTCAAGCTGCTCGCTTGGATGCCCGGCACTTACACGTTGAAAACGGCCGGCGGAACGGTCGCGACGGCAAAGGTGCTCAACATTCCTCCGGCCGAGGAGGTAACCGGGCCTTGGGAGATTCGCTTTGCGAAGGGCTGGGACGCTCCGGCGTCCAAAACGTTGCCGAAACTCGTCTCCTGGACCGAGGATGCCGACGGGGATGCCGACGGGGCCGTCAAGTTCTTCTCCGGCACCGCCACGTATCACAAGAAACTGCAGATTCCGGCCGACCGGCTTGCCGACGACCGGCGACTCGTGTTAGATTTGGGCCGCGTGGGCGTGGTGGCCGACGTGACCCTCAACGGCCGGCACCTGGGTATCCTCTGGAAGGAGCCGTTTAGGATCGACATAACCGACGCCGCCCGGCCGGGTGAAAACGAATTGGTGGTTGAAGTAACCAACGTCTGGCGGAACCGGCTCATCGGCGACCTGAAACTTCCCAAGGAGAAACGCCACTGCCGCTCGAACCTATTTGGCAAGATATGGACGAAATCGCCCCTGATCGAGTCCGGCCTGCTCGGTCCCGTCCGGCTGCTCACGGGCCAACAGGTGGACGTAACGTTGGAGTAAGCCCCCCAACACTCGCAGGGAATGAATCCCATGAACCCCAGTGCGATTGAAAACGCCTATCGGCTGGCCGCCCAGCGCTATGCGGAACTTGGCGTGGATACGGAGAAGGCCATGGAGACGCTCGGCCGGGTGGCCGTCTCGATGCATTGCTGGCAGGGCGACGATGTGGGTGGGTTCGAGACGGACGAGGGGCTTTCCGGCGGCGGGATCATGGCCACGGGCAGCTATCCCGGCAAGGCTCGCAACGCCGACGAACTTCGGGCCGATGCCCAAAAAGCTTTCAGCCTGATCCCCGGTCGGCATCGCTTCAACCTGCACGCCATCTACGGTGAGCCCGACGCCGGGCCCGTCGAGCGGAACCGGGTCGAGCCGGCCCATTTCGAGCGATGGATCGATTGGGCCGAAGAGCTCGGGATCGGCCTGGATTTCAACCCGACCTTCTTCTCGCACCCCAAGGCGGCCGACGGCTTCACGCTGGCCCATCGCGACCCGGGCGTCCGCCGCTTCTGGGTCGAGCACGGCATCGCCTGCCGCAAGATCGGCCAGGCGATGGGCCGCCGGCTCGGCTCGCCCTGCGTTACCAACGTCTGGATACCGGACGGCTACAAGGACGTGACGATCGACCGCCGCGGTCCCCGCGAGTTGCTCAGGCAGTCGCTCGACGAGATATTCGCCGAGCCGATCGATCCGGCCCAAAACCTCGACGCGGTCGAGTCGAAGCTGTTTGGGATCGGCTCGGAAACTTACGTGGTCGGCTCGCACGAGTTCTATCTGGCCTACGCCCTTCAGAACAAGAAGCTGCTCTGCCTGGACGCGGGCCACTTCCACCCGACCGAAACGATCGCCGACAAGATATCCGCCGTGCTAACCTTCCTCGACGAAATCCTCCTGCACGTCAGCCGGGGCGTGCGTTGGGACAGCGACCACGTGGTAATCAGCACCGACGAGCTTCGCGCAATCGCCGAGGAGCTGGTCCGCGGCGCCTTCTTGGACCGCGTACACATCGGGCTCGATTTCTTCGACGCCAGCATCAATCGCGTCGCCGCCTGGGTAATCGGCACCCGGGCCCTGCTAAAAGCGCTGCTCCGCGCCCTACTCGAACCAACCGACCAACTCCGCGACCTCGAGCTTAACCAAGACTTCACCGCCCGCCTGGCACTGTTCGAAGAATCCACAACCCTCCCCTTCGGCCCCGTCTGGGACCAATATTGCCTCCAGCAAAACGTTTTGGTCGGCACGGACTGGCTTGAAGAAGTGCGAAGTTACGAGTCGAGCGTGACGGCGAAGCGGAGATGAGAGGCCCAACGGGCCGCGCTATCACAGCCCAGGGCGCAGCCCTGGGAAATCGGGAACCGTTACCCGCAGAAGCCCCAACGGGGCGCGCTAAACGGGCCATCGGCGTACACGCTAGCGCGCCCCTTCGGGGCTTCCGATTTGTGTCGCGAATTCCCACCCAGGACTTCGTCCTGGGCTATGATAGCGCGACCCGTTGGGTCTAAGACAACAGCAAGCAATAGCCTGCGGAACAATCACGCAAATTCAGTTGGCAACGCGGAGTGCCCCCGGTGTGCCAGTGCTTTGGGGTTGCTTGACGTTCTGCCGTGTTGTGGGTATAAGGGCGGAATGGGTCGGCACGATTTGGCTGTGCCACGCTGCCAATTCGAACATCGATTTCTCTGCGTGGCAGGCCAGCTAGACCTTTTTGATACCGACGGCGAAGCCGAGAAGGAGCATACCCATGTGGACGCCTGAACTCGTATTTTCGGTAACGGCACTGGTCTTTGCCGCGATATCGCTCTTCTTCTCCGCGATATCGCTTTATCTGACTTTCAGGAAGCACAACTTCGACATTGACAAGAGCTGTTCAGAGGATATCGCCAAGATCTGCGCCGACCTGGAAGCTGCCATCCAGCGCATATCCGATTTTAGGGTGCAATCTGAGAAGAAACTGACATCCCCCTATATTTCCACGCGTGCTAAGAACGAATTCAACGATATTCTTGCCCGAGTGCCTGACCTCACAGAAGCTATTGAGACATGCCAAGGGCTGGTAACACGCGACCGGAATCCAATGCGGCTTGCGAAGTTGAAGTCCATTGCAAAGGAGTGTGTGAAGGGCGTGGACAAGCGCCTTACGCGTTACGAGTCGATGATCGATCAACTCATCTCACTCTCTACCAAGCCGGACGCCGAGGACGCTGAACAGCGCGACTGATCCGTTGGGCAGGTTATCTTTAACGTTGCACAAAGAAAGGAGGCCACGATGCCATCGCTTCTCGCTGACTTCCGCGAATGGAGGGGGTTGCTCACAGACGTGCGCTACGACGATGCATCGGCCAGTGTCGAGGCCATGTTGGGCTGGCTGCGCAATGAAGAGGCCACCAATAGCATCCTCGTCGAGATCGAGAACTCGGCAGATGCTAACATCCTGATGTCTCGCGCGGACTCCCGCCAGCCGCCGATTGCTGCCTCGCCCGACGAAGTGGCCGCAATCGGTCTCTGGCTAATGGACAAATGCGACACAGAGGGTGACGTGACTGATCTGCCTCGGAAGTACGGAATCATCGTGCGCGACGGTCGCCCCGCCGACGACGATTTGTTTGCACGGTACATTCATGCCGTTCTGGACCGCATCGAGAGCAGGCTCGAAGAGCAGGAAGAAGACGAAATCGCCCCGGCTGGTTCCACGCAAGTACACTGCCCGCTGGAAATAGACCGCAGTCTTCGGGCGTTCAAGAAGGACCACCCCGACGAGCGTCGTACTGCATTTATCGTCATGCAGTTCGGAGAGACCGATGCTCACGAACGAATAGTCTCCACCATCAAGGAGACGCTTGGGAAGTACGGGATTGAAGCTCTCCGAGCGGACGACAAAGAGTACCACGAAGACCTTTACTACAATGTGCTCACTTATCTCTACGGATGCAGCTTTGCGATTGCCATATTCGAGAGGCTCAGCGATGAGGTTTTCAACCCCAACGTGTCGCTCGAAGTAGGATACATGAAGGCCCTGCCCAAGCCAGTGTGCCTTCTGAGGGACAGCACGCTAAAGGAGTTGCATTCGGACCTTGTGGGCAAGTTGTACAAGGAGTTCGATACGCAAGATCCCGAAACGTCCATTCCTCCAGAACTGGAGAAGTGGTTGCGGGATAAGGAAATCATCACCTAACCCTCGGCCAGGGATACAATCTCATGAAAACCCTCTGACGATCGAGGCGATCTGAGCCTGGGTGATCATGCGAGGACTTAAGCGGGTCGAGGGTTGGCCGAAGGCCATTTTTCACCGTAGCCTGGGGTAACACCCCAGGATTTGTAACACCGTCGAGCCGAACGTTTGGCCGAAGGCCATATTCACCCACGGTTAGAAATATGGTTTAGCCCTAGTATTGCGTGGCCCACTTTCTAATCTTGAAATTGGCCGCGAGCCATGATACGTTTATGTGTGGTGGCGCGGTATGGGGTCGCTGTTTCGTTCCTTGGAAAGTCACATCGTTTCGGGCCTGACAACGCCGAAATTGCGACCGCACGGGGTAGGAGATTGCAATTGTTGAGCCGGTGAAGGATGCGTCCAACAATTCGAGCGGATGGGCTGGAAAAGTGCGTTTCCGGCCGGTCTGGCCGCGAGTTTCGACGGAAGCACTGGCGGAGCCAGTGGCACGCTTCGCGATTCATCAATAGTAGTCGCATGGAATGAAGACATGCCAATTGAAAGACTTCCTTGGTACAAACAAAGGTTTAGCTTTGGCTATTGCTTCTGCACTTTGCTTTGTCTGGAGGGCACAATCCATGCTGTCCGTGTATGCCTGGCCAAGCCGGAGCGCGAAGTGTTCTGGAGCAGTGTTCTCGCTGCTGTTCTTTCTGCCATTGCGGCATCGTATTGTGGAATACGCGTTTGGAAGTATCGAGGGAAAGTGCGCCGGGTCAAGACAACGGACGATCGCGTGAGTGATCGTAAGGCAACTCGCACTTAATAACCTACCCGTTCATCATCCAAGCTGAGGTTGAATTGCAACAGAGTATTTGGGAATTTCTTCGTCACGTTTCAGTCGCTTTTCAATTGGTCGAAATGCCTTCTTTGCAATACGAATTCCCTTCTCATAAACCCGGTCGAGCAGTTCAACGATTGGGTGAACTCCTTTCCAAGTCATGGTACGAGCCCATTCCAACACCGTCTCTCTGGTGTTCAGGAGCGTGCCATTCCAATGTTCCTCCAGGATGCCCCAGCAGCGTTCGATCGGATTGTATTTGCTGTGATAAGGCGGATAGTAAACTAACACGATTTCCAGGTTGTTGCGGTCGGCAAACTCCACCATCCGATTCATGAACTGGGTACGAGAGCTCGAATTTTCCGGCCCATTGTCGAGGTCGATCACCAATTGTCGAATGTGGGCATAACGGTCATGGTTGGTATCCCACCATTCCTGAAGACAATCGCCGATAAAATCGCTCGTCTCGCGTGAGGTGCCAAAGATGATCGTCAGCAGACCGCCCAACACGTCGAGAATCCCGTAGGGAACCAGTTGTTCCTTGTATTGCATGTCGTGATCATTTGCCTTGGTGGTCTCGGCTCCTCGTGATTGACCGCCACGAGATAAGTCACCCACCTTCAGCTTGGCCTTCGCATCGATCGAAATCCGCAAGGAATCTTCGCGTTCATCCGAGGCCTGGTTCTCCTGATGCAGATTTTCGAAAATGGCATCTGTTTCGCGAACTTTTTTCACCGGTTTGGCTTTTTGGACGCGCCGCAAACGATACCCCAGGCGGTTGAGGATGTTGCCGATCGTTTTTTCACAAGGGAGGTCCTTGGTCTTCCAACCTTTTTGATCAATCAGTGCTTGGCGCATGGCTTTCGCGGTCATCCGCGTATACTTGAACGGCGACTGAAATTTGGGATCCTGTTGGCTTTGTGGTTCGGCCAGCGATCGAATATCCTGTTCCAATGAGGGTTGTTTCTCTTCGGTTTTTCGATTGCCACGCGCGGAAGTATTGTCCAGACACGTGATGCCGGTACGCAGTTCATTCAAGCCCAACTCCACTGCATTTCGCCACCAACCAAACACCCTTTCGGCTCGACGTGGACTACCATCAAGATAGTCCAACGCCACCCGCGCTTGGAATGCTCTTCGCTTGCTTCCCGTCAACTTAGAAGCCGCATCCTTAATCGTGGAAATCTGTTGATCCGTCAACTCGTTCATGGTCCCCTCCCGAGACTTCAGCAATTTGATGTTCAACCAAAGGCTGGGGAAGATACAGGAAAACGAATTTCGCGGGTAGGTCATTTATTGCGAGTTGCCTAACCCCGAGAACAACCGCATATGAGAATGTGACCACCAGGCTGCCACCAGTCGACGAGCAACACACGCTTGGAGCCCTGCAAGGGCGAGACATGGGCGCGGTGTCGGCCGAATATGTCGCACCCTTGCAGGGTGCCGGTTCCCTTCAAACCATCTACCCCGGGCATTGCCCGGGGCTGGTATGTTCGACCCTTTGCAGGGTCGTTGTGGATGCGTTCCGTCGTGATTTGGGCGGAACGCCCTACACTACGAACCTCAAAGATCGTCAAATGTTTGAGCAAGTTCAGCGACCAACGGGAGCGGGGTCTTGCCTGGGTGCGGTAGCACCGGTTTGGTTGGCGGCCCTGCCGCCCTACCGCTTCAGCAATCGAAGCAACGCGACGGAGGCTGCTTCTTCCTCGCTGACGACGGTTTGGGCGCCGGCTTTCCGCAGGGCTGCGGCGGTGGACTGGTAGCGGCAGCGGACGATGATGGTGCAGCGCGGGTTGACGCGACGGAGCGTCTTGACGATCTGCAGGGCGGCGCGGTCGTCGGGCACGCAGACGATGGCCAGCGGTACGCGGGCGGCCTCGGCCCGATCGAGTACGTCCGGATCGCTGCCGTCGCCCGATACGGTGCGGAAGCCTTGCTGGGCATGGGCGTGGAGATTGACGGGACTCAAATCGACCAGGCAAACGTCAACACCCATCATCTCCAATTGCGAGGCGGCCTGCCGCCCCATCGGCCCCAGCCCGATGACGATCGCCTCTTCCGGCGCCGACGGGATAGTCCCGGGGCCGTCTTCCGCCGGGTGGTCATCTTGAGGCCAGCGACGAGTCCAGCGCAGCCCGGCTTTCAAGAGTTGCGGCGTGACGATCAGCGTTCCGATCGCCACGAAGAGCATGCGGTTATGGTCGAGATCGCTGATCAGATTGGCGTGCCGGCCTTCGGAGAGAAGGATGAACGACAACTCACCCAACTGTGCCAGGCCGAGCCCCATGCCGGCGGCGACGTGCCAGGGCAATCGCGTGACGCGTAAAGCGATCGTGGCCGCCCCGGCCTTAAGAGCCAGCACCGCCAGGAGCGCCACTAATAGAAACACGGGACTATCCAGGAAGACGCTCGCGTCGAAGAGCGTCCCCAGGCTGACGAAGAAGACGACGCCGAACGATTCGCGGTAGGGCAAGATCAGGGCGTCGATTTGGCCGGTCAACCGGTTGCCGTTGAGGACGAGTCCGGCGGCAAACGCGCCCAGCGCCGGAGGTAGGCCGGCGGCGTTGGCTCCCAAACAGAAACCGACAAGTACAATCAGGCCGACCAGAATTACCAATTCAACGCTTCGTAAACTGCCTAGGAGCGGCACCACCCACCGCGCGAACAACTTTCGCAGTATGGGAACCGCCGCGACAAACAGGAGGGAATTCAGAGCCAAGGAAACGTACTGCCAGGTTCCGACACCCTCTTCGCGGCCGGCCAACAGGGGGACCAGAAGCATCAGCGGCACCAGGGCGACGTCTTGAAACAGCAGGATTCCGATCGCCCGACGACCTTGCGGTGAGGCGGCTTCGCCCCATTCGGTCAGCGCCCGGTAGACCAGGACCGTCGAGCTTAGCGCCGTTACCGCGGCAATCAGAAGCGCCGCCTCCCAGGAGAGTCCGAACAGCCAGAATCCCAGTAGCCCAACCGGCACCGCGACCAGAAGCATCTGCAGGGTGCCGCCGACGAAGAAGAAGCGGCTCAGGCGGGCGAGCTCTTCCAGCGAAAACTCGATGCCGATGGCAAAGAGAAGCAGGAGTGCCCCGACGTGCGCGAGGTGCCCGATCTCCTCGACATCATCGGCGACCAGCCCCAATCCCCCGTAGCCGATAACCGCTCCGGCCAGCAGATACCCGACCAGCATCGAGAGCCCCAGCCGCTTGCAAACCACCCCGGCAATTAGTCCGGCGGCCAGGATGATGAACAGTTCGTGG
>CAZDHN010000179.1:0-10420 GCA_964505115.1 uncultured Planctomycetaceae bacterium | reverse complement strand
AATCCGTGTTCAATCCGTGTTTCATCCGTGGCCGAGAGATTCCCGGCCCGTTTCCAGGTAGATCATTTGTTGCGAGTTGCCTTACCCCGATTTCTTCAGGAGCTTGGAACCTCGACACAACGTTTTACCCTTTTTCCATTTCTCCCTTTCTCCTTCCCTTTCTGTCTCGCTCCCCATCTCCCCCCTCACGGAAGAGACGGAGACTGGGACGATTCCTCCAGCGCCTCCAACGCCGCTCGCACGGCCTCGGACTGGGTCTCGTCCAGGGGGATCTGCCCAAAACGGACCCGATAAAAGGCCTCCACGATCAACTCGGGCAAGGGGGCAAGCTGCTCTTGGCCGGTCGATTCGGCCATCCGCCGGCCGGCTGCCAGGGCGAATTCGCGCGGGGTTAGGGCGGCCGGGCGAACCTGACCATGTCGGGCCAACACCGCCTCCAGCCGGCGATAGAAGTCGACCCTCGCCCGAACGCCGGCGGTCGCCGAATCGGGCCGCGCGGTCAGCCGCGCTAAGATGGCGCGAATCAGGCGGCGGCAGTTCCGCCAGGCGAGCGGCGCGAGCATCAACGCGAGAACAACCACCAGGACGCCGCGCCAATTGAACCAGCGCTCGAGTTGCCAGCCGGCCGGGTTGAGGGCCCCGATCAGCGCGTGCCAGAGGCCGAGCCACCACTGGGGGTCGGAAAGCCGTCGGGCCGTCTGGCGCGCCCAACGAACAAGCGGTTGATAAACCGCCTCGCGTTGCCGGGAGCGATCCATTTCCATCACGTAGTTCGACCAAACGTACTTGAGCCAGTCGGCACACTTGGCCAGCGGCACGAGGGCCTTGGCGGCGGCGCTGGTCGGCTCGCCGGCCGAGGGCGGGGTGGCGTCCAAGCGCAGCCAGGCGCCGCCGGCCCAATCCCAATGAGCCTGGCCGCGCGACAATTCGCGCGGCAACCCGGCCGGGCCCAGGTAGGCTTCGACCCAGGTGTGGGCGTGTCGCTGTCGGACCTGATAGAAGTGGCCCAACTCGTTCCACTCGTCGCACTTGTAGCCGATCACCATCCGAGCCGGGATGCCCTGGCTTCGAAGCATCAGCGTTAGCGCGGTGGCAAAGTACTCGCAATGCCCACGCGGATTATTGACGATGAAGTCTTCGATCGGATCGATTGTCACGTCGCGCGGCTGGCCTTGCAGGCTGTACTGGAATCGGCCCGAGTCGCGGAGCTGTCGCTCGATGTAGCGGGCTCGACCTAGCCGGTCTTCCGGCGGCAGGCCCGACTGGCGTATCCAACTGTCGGCCAACGCTTCCAGTTGCGGCAGGCCGCCGCGCGGCACCGTGGCGCGTGGCACTTGCAGCAGGAATCGGTTGGAAATGATCTGCTGGCTCGGCACCAGGGGGAACTGCACGCCGTCGACGAAGCCCGTGGTTCCCAACTCGAAGGAGAATCGGGTAGTCCGAAGCCCTTCCGATCGCAGCAGCCGCTGCCGCCGCCGGTCGACACTTACGCCCGGCTGCGGCTTGGTGACCACGTACGGCCGCACGCAGAACAGTTCCGGCCGGTCCATCGGTTCGATGGTCATCTTCTGCAGCACCGGTTGCCGGGCGGAGGGTAACTTGGCCCCGTCGAGCCTGGCAACCTCGAGCGGTCGGGCGCGGATCCGATGTCTTGCCGGTTGGAACTCCCACTGCCCGGCCGAGTAGTAGGTCAATACGGTGCCGTGCAGATAGACTTCTCCCCGCACGGGATACGGGTCGCCCGAGGGGCCGTCGTCGAACTGGATCCGCATGACCTCTTCTTCGCTTTCGATAATTTCACCCAACTCACCCAGGGTCACCTTGCCGGAGTATCCGACGAGATGTTTGGTGGCGACGGCCGCTCCGCGCCAGGCGGTTCGACCCAGCCGGGGAAGCGCGAAGAAGACCACGGCGGTAAGCAGCAGGGTTCCCAGCCCGATCGCCCCAAGTCGGACGAACAGTTCGCGGCCGGCAACTTCCCTGGGCACGGCCGTGCCGTGTCGAGTGCCTTCGCGGTGGAAGAAGAGCAGCGCGAGCGCCGAGAGGCCGGCAAACAGGTAGACCGTCAACAGCAGACCGAACAACACGCCCTGGTTGAAGGCCGTGGCCACGACCACTTGCAGCAGGCTGAGCATAATCAACTGCCAGTAGACTCGAAGATTCTTCTGCTGAAACAGCAGGATGATCTGCAAGTAGACCAGCAGATTGGCCAAGGCGATCAACTGGCCGGCGCTCTGCAGGCTACCCAGCCCGCGCAGCGAGAGGAACACGGCCGCAACCGCCGCCAGGCTCGCCACGCCACGGTTCAGCCGAAAGTAGCCGGTCGCGTCGGTCAGCCAGACCGAGCCGACCGCCGCCAGCGCCACGCCGAGCGGCAGCATGGGGTTCTGCTCGCCCATGCTCAACAGCAGCGCCGCCAAGGCCGCCAGCGTCGCGATGTTTATTTGCAGGAGCCGTTCGACGTACATTTGGCCTTCACTCCCCCGGCTCGAAGTATCGGGCCAGTTCGTCGTCGGCCGTGTTGAAGTGGCGAATGTGCCGGCCGAAAGTCTGCCGCGCGGCGTCGCTCGGGCCGGTCGGCCGGGTGCCGATCAGGATCACTTCGCTGTCCGGCTCGATGCGCTGGGAGGCCGCCGCCAGCAGTTCGGCAAGCCGATCTTGATGATGGGCCTCGGCCAGCGCCAGTTGCTCGACCGCTTCACGCAGCAACGCCCCGGAAGCCGAGCCGCTGGTCCATTGCGGCCGGCCGGCTTCCCCGGACGCGTCCAAGCTGCCCAGCAGCAGGTTGCTGCCACCTTTGCGGCACAGGTCGGTCACCACGGTTGCGGCGAAACTGACCGCCAACTCGACGGTTTCCAGATGCTCCGGCCCCGGCTCTTCCGGCTGCCACAAATCGACCAGCACCGCCACGTTGCGGTTGTGGGGCCGTTCGAACTGGCTGACGACCAGCGTGCCGTGCCGGGCGGAGCTGCGCCAATTGATCCGGCGGCGGCTGTCGCCGCTGCGCCAATCGCGCACGCCGAAGAAATCGCCCTCCACGCGGCTGTGTCGCCAGCGGCGGTGCTGGGCACCCTCCAACGCTTCGCGCTGCCGAAGTCGCCATTGGCCGGTCAATCGCCCCAAACGCGGAAAGACCGTCAGCCACTGCGTTTCGCCCAGCGTGATCGTGCAGCGAAGCAGCCCGAAGGGGAATCGGGTCGAAACGCGCAGCGGTCCCAGCCGGTATCGGCCGCGCCGGCTGAGAACGCTGCGATACGCCCTGCCGCGCGATTGGCCGGCCGGCGTGTACGGGAAGAAGACCAGCGGGCGGATCGGCGCTAGGCCGTATTTGTCAGCAACATCCTCGCGATCGATTTGCTCTTCGACGCTCACCGCCCAACTGCCGATACGCGACCGACCGTTGTCCAATTGCAGGTTGACGACCAACGGATCGCCGGCACACACGCCCGACGGCATCCGTCGCTGGATATCCAGCCCGCGCAACGTTATCACGACCATCCGCCAACTCAACAGCAGCGGGCCGATCAACATGCCGGCCAGCACCAAGAGCAGATTGACCTCGCGCAACATGGCCCCGCACAACACGAACGACAGCACCAGCAGGTAATACCAGCCTTCGGGACAAACGGCCGTACTGCGTTGGCGTTTCATGTAGTTGATAGTGGATAGTTGGTAGTTGATAGTTCGTGGTGGATAGTACCCTCGAGTGTGGCCATCATGCCGGCACGGGTATTTCTTCGACGAGGCGTTCGATCAGCGCTTCGACGGCCTCGCGCTGGCCGCCGTGCAGGTAGCCCTTGGTGATAACGCGATGAGCCAGGACGGGTACGGCCAGACGCTTCACGTCGTCGGGCACCACGTACTCGCGGCGGTCGATCAGGGCAAACGCCTGACTCGCCCGATACAAGGCCAGCGAGCCTCGGGTGCTAACGCCCACGTGTAGCTCGTCGGTGGTTCGGGTGGCCTCGACGATATCGAGCACGTAGCCGGCAATCGATTCATCTATTCGGACCTGGCGGACGGCCGCTTGCAGGTCGGCCACTTGCTCGCAAGTCAGCACGGGCTGGAGCGAATCGACCGGCTCGCCATCGCGGTGGCTGGAAAGCACCTCCAGTTCGTTTTCGCGATCGGGATAGCCGACGGAGATTCGCAACAGGAAGCGGCCGAGCTGGCTTTCCGGCAGCGGATACGTGCCCTCGAATTCGAGCGGGTTCTGCGTGGCGATTACCATGAACGGCGACGGCAGCCGATAGGTCTGGCCGTCGGCCGAGACTTGGCCTTCGTTCATGGCCTCCAGCAGCGCGCTTTGAGTGCGGGGCGTGGTGCGGTTGATCTCGTCGGCCAGGACGATGTTGCCGAAGATCGGGCCCCGGTTGAATACGAACTCCTGCCGCTTCCCGTCGAAAATGCTGCTTCCCGTTATGTCGGCCGGGAGCAGGTCGGGTGTGAATTGCAGCCGGCGAAACTCGCCCGACACGCTTCGGGCCAAGGCCTTTCCAACCAATGTTTTGCCCACGCCGGGAACGTCTTCCAGCAGCACGTGCTCGCCGGCCAGCAGTGCCGTCACGCAGAGCCGGACGACTTCCCGTTTCCCCAACACGGCCCGGCCGACGTTGGCTTCCAATTGCCCGATGGCTTCTTCCAAACCAGCCGTCATGTAGTTTCTCCCATGATAACACGCTGGGGACTGGTCCATTTTTCGGTCAGTTGATTGTCCATTTAGTTGGAAGTGCAAGCCGAAAACATGGACCTGTCCCCTTTCGTTGCATCCGTGTTAGCCCCGTCGCCCGCGACGGGTATTTTACGGGCAAATCACCATTTTCCGGTCGCAGGCGACCGGGCTAACTTTCGGTCGCAGGCGACCGGGCTAACTTTCGGTCGCGGGCGACCGGGCGAACTCTCCGATCTTAAGGAAATCGCCGCTTGACAATTTGCCGGACTTCGCCCAGCCATTCTTTGCGTTGCTGGAGAGTGCTCATAATGATCGACTCGAAATTACGGCGCTGAAAATCCTCGACACCGCAGAGGCCGAAGATACAGTTCTTCCAAAGGTTCTCCAGCGGATCGCCGAACACTTCCAGTTCGGCCTCACGCGGCGTGTTCGAGGTGCTGAATACGACGGCCGGTTTGTTCTTGAAGAAGCCGTTAACGGCGCCCCCTTCGCCGAACTCGTATGCCACGCCCTGTCGCAGCACGCGGTCGAGCCATCCTTTCAGCATCGCCGGCGGCTGGCCCCACCAGTTCGGATGAACCACGATGAACCCGTCGGCCTCGGTCACTTCGTCGCAGTGCTTTTGGATGATCGGATCAACCGGGGACCCCTTGGGGATTTCGCTGTGTGGCAGGATCGGATCGAAGTTCTCTTCGTAGAGGTCGTGGTAGATGACCTCGTGGCCGCCCGCCCGCAATTCTTCCATGGCCGTCGCGGCAATAGCGTGGCAGAAGCTTCCCACCTGCTGATGACCGATGATCACGAATACCTTCATCGCAACGATCCTCCCGTTTTGTATGTCAATTATTGACCCTTGCATAGCCAATGATCGAGGGCGAAGCCCGGTTCCCTGGCGGGACCCCCGTGAGTCGCGCATTAGCTATGCAAGAATCAATAAGTAGCGCCGCTTGACGCCACACCGCAATTATCGCACGACCCCACCCGCTTGGGCAAGCCCGGCGGCTCACTCGCCCAGCACGGTTACCACGATGGTACGCTGGCGAGGGCGGACATCGCATTCCAGTTTGTTCTTGATAGAGCATGGTGATTTGCTCTAGATTTATGGAAGATGATGATTATAGTGAACGGCGTGACGTTGAACAGCCGCTTGCCCCTTGAGCCGGTTGCCCGCCGCCGGGCCTCAACCTACCTTCTGGTAGGGCAATTGCCTACCGCCGCGCGGAATCTGCGTAGCTGGATTCGCAAAAATCTTGCTCGTAGAGCGAATAACTTAGTTGTCCGTAGCTGGATCGGGTGCCACTGCTGGCTTGCCCAGCAGTGCGAAGTACAAGCTCAACGTGAGCACTGCTGGACAAGCCAGCAGTGGCACCCAAACCAACTGTCACGCCAAAGCATCCCCATAACCCCAAAACACGAACCGCCCGATCCCCATGTCAACCGGCAACTCTTCAACCGCTCCCTCCGACAACGGCGTGCTCTTGAAGCTGGAAAACGTCTCCAGGGTTTTCCAGATGGGCGACGTGGCGGTCGAGGCGCTGCGCGACGTGTCGCTCGATGTGGATCGGGCCGAACTGCTGGTGATGGTCGGGCCGAGCGGATCGGGTAAATCGACCATATTGAACGTCATCGGTGGTTTGGATAGCCCAACCGCCGGCAGTGTCTGGTTCGGCGACCGCGACCTGGCAACCTTCTCGCCGGCCGAGTTGACCCAATACCGCCGCGATACGGTGGGCTTCGTCTTCCAGTTCTACAATCTGGTGGCGAACCTCTCGGCCCGCGAGAACGTGATGGTCTCGACCGAGATCAGCAACGACCCCATGGACGTGGCCGAGGCTCTGGAACTGGTCGACTTGAGCGACCGGATCGATCATTTCCCGGCACAACTCAGCGGCGGCGAGCAACAGCGGGTGGCAATCGCCCGAGCGCTGGCCAAGAAGCCCGAGCTGCTGCTCTGCGACGAGCCGACCGGCGCGTTGGATTTCGCGACCGGCAAGCGGGTGCTCCGGCTACTGGTCGACCTAAAGGACCGCTTGGGTAAGACGGTTGTTCTGATCACGCACAACGGGGCCATCGCCCAGGTTGCCGATCGGGTGATTAGGCTGCGTAGCGGCCAGGTGGTGGAAGTCCGCGATAACCCCCAGCCCGTCCCGCCCGAGGAGATTACCTGGTGAGCGTATTGCATCGCAAACTGGGTCGCGAACTCAAATCCGCCGGCGGAATGCTGCTGGCGATCGTGGGGATTATCGCGGTCGGCGTGAGCTGTTACGTGGCGATGGGCTCGGCCTACAATAACCTCAACGAGGCCAAGCGTCGCTACTACCAGCAGTGCCGGATGGCCGATTTCTCCGTCGAACTGAAGAAGGCCCCGCTGGCCGAACTGGCTCCGATTGCCGAACTGCCGGGCGTGGTCGAGATTCGGCCCAGAATCGACTTCAGCGCCACCGTCGATCTGCCAGGCGTGGGCGAGCCGCTCAACGGCCTGGTGCTCTCACTACCCGACCGACAGAAACCGTGCATCAACGACATCGTACTCCGGCGTGGCGGCTATTTTACCGACCGTCGCAAAAACGAAGTGATCGTCAACGAGGCCTTTGCCGCCGCGCACAAGCTGGAGCCGGGCGACTGGATCCACCTGGTGCTGAACAACCGTCGGCAGGAACTGTTCATCGTGGGCACGGCCATATCGAGCGAATTCGTCTACCTGCTGGGTCCCGGATCGATTGTGCCCGACCCCGAGCATTTTGGCGTCTTCTACCTCAAGCAGAGCTACGCCGAGGATGTTTTTGACTTCGCCGGCGCCGCCAACCGGCTGCTGGGGCGGCTCTCGCCCGAGGCCCGAAATAATCCGACCCTGGTGCTTCGGCGAGCGGAGCAACTGCTGTCGCCCTACGGAGTTTTCAGTACCACGCCGCTAAAGGATCAGGCCTCCAACGCCTATCTCAGCCAGGAGATACAGGGGCTGAAGAGTTTTGCCTATTTCATGCCGGCAATCTTCCTGGCCGTTGCCGCCTTGGTGCTCAACGTACTGTTGAATCGACTGGCCGAACAGCAGCGTACCACCGTCGGCACGCTTAAGGCCTTGGGCTATTCCGACCGCCAGGTGTTCGGCCACTTCCTGCAGTTCGGCCTGATCGTCGGTTTAAGCGGCGGTCTGCTGGGGTGTTTCTTGGGCTACTGGATGGCCGAAGGCATGACCATCCAGTACCGGCAATTCTTCGAGTTCCCCGAGTTGAACAACCACTTCTATCCCGGCCTGCAATTTACCGGGCTGGCGATAAGCGCCATCTGCGCGGTTCTGGGTAGTGCTCATGGCACCCGGGCGGTACTCAGGCTGAAGCCGGCCGAAGCCATGCGACCCAAGCCGCCAAAGCAGGGCGGGGCTATTCTGCTGGAGCGAATCACCTGGCTCTGGCAACGGCTCGATTCAAATTGGCGGATGGTGCTAAGGAGCATCATTCGCAATCGGGTGCGGACCGCCGTGGGCGTGTTCGCCGCCGCGATGGGCGCCAGCGTTCTGGTCTCCGGGTTCATGATGGCCGACGCCTCGAACTACCTGGTCGACTTCCAGTTCCGCTGGATCGCCAAGAGCGACATCGACCTGGCCTTCAAGGACGAACAGGGTGAAGACGCACTGCTGGAAGCCGCCCGACTGCCCGGCGTTGATCGAGCGGAACCCTTGCTGAACGTCGCCTGTACTTTCAGCAACGGATCGCATCGCAAGAAGTGCGGCATAACCGGGCTGGCGGCCGATGCCCAATTGACCGTCCCCCACGATTGCGACGCGCGACCTATCCGCATTCCCTCGGCCGGCCTGGCGATGAGCCGCAAGCTGGCCGAAATCCTGCGCCTCGAGCGGGGCGATTATGTTACCTTCCGGCCCACCAAGGGACTCCGCAAGGAGCAGCGGGTGCCGGTCGTCGAGATATCGGACAGCTATCTGGGCACGTCGGTCTACACCGATATCCACTACCTCAGCCGGCTGGTGGGCGAAGAGTTCGCCATGACCGGCGTGCAGTTGGCGACCGATCGCGATCCGAAGAATCTGGCGGCACTCTACGGACAACTCAAAACAATGCCCGCCCTGCAAGCCGTCAACACCAGGGCCGACATGATAGAAAGCCTGGAAAAGACGCTAGTCGACACGATGTGGGTATTCATCGGTCTGCTGGTGATATTTGCCGGCATCATATTCTTCGGTAGCATTTTGAACGCTTCCCTGGTGAGTCTGGCTGAAAGGCAGCGCGAGGTGGCCACGCTTCGAGTGCTGGGCTACGGGCCGTGGCAAATCGGCAACCTACTGCTGCGCGAGAGCATGATCGTTACGCTGGTAGGCACGGTCGTCGGCATGCCGCTGGGATACCTGTTGTCGGTCGGCGCCGCGATGGCCTACGATACGGAGATGTTCCGCTTTCCCGTCGTCGCCGAACCTGAAACCTGGGTTTGGACCCTGATACTTGCCATACTGTTCGGGCTTCTGGCCCATTTGTTCGTGCAACGGGCCATCCATCGCATGGATTGGCTGGAAGCCTTGCAAGCAAAAGAATGAGAAGGAGGGGTCAGGGGTCAGGGACGAGTGAAAGACACCGAGGATTTTTCTCGCCCCTGATCCCTGGCCCCTGACCCCTTCCCAAAAAACTTGTTAGACGCACACAACGCTAATCCTCCTGAAATCTTAAACAAGAGCCACCACAATGAAACGTAAACACTGGTTAATCATCGGCGGCGTGGTGATCGGCATCGGCCTGATTTGGCTTGCCACCGCCGGCAGCCGCTCGGCGCTCCCGGTCGGGGCGGTCGAGGCGCGGCAAGGGCCGATCCGGGAATTCGTCGACGAGCGGGGTATCACCCGACTGCCGCAAACCCACCGGATCACCATGCCCTACGCCGGGCGGATCGAGGCTATTACGCTGGAAGAGGGCATGCCGGTGAAGCAGGGCCAGACCGTCGGCCAAATTGTTCAACTCGACCGCGAACTCGACGTCAAGGAGGCCGCGGCCGTCGTCGAGCGGCTCACGGCCGCCATCGACCGCAACGCCTACACCGAGGTCGAAAAGACGGCTCTGAATCAGGCCAAGCAGTTTGTCCAGTCGATGCGTACGACAGTCGAGGCGGCCGCCGCGCGAAGAGAGTCGGGCAAGGCGAACTACGACTACGCGGAAAAACACCTCGGACGCACGCAACGGCTATTTGAAACCAAGGCCCAGAGCCTGGACGAATTGGATCGGGCCCTGTTGCACAAGGTGGAGGCCGAGGTCGACTACCAGCAGGACAAGCTGGTCTACGCCTCCATGCAATCGCTGGCCGCCGCCACCGACCTGCTACCGACCATGGTCGAACAATACATCTTCCAGAAGGGGCTCAGCGGCGCCGTGCTGGAAAAGGAGCGAGCCGAAGCGGCCGCCCGACTGCGACAGGTCGAGGAGGACGAACGCCGCGGCAAGATGACCAGCCCGGTCGACGGCGTTGTCCTGAGCAGACACGCCAGTAACGAGCGCTTCCGCGACGCCGGCACCAAATTGCTGGAAATCGGCCGACTCGAAGACCTGGAAGTGGAAGCCGACCTCCTCAGCCTCGATGTGGTCAGTGCCAAGCAGGGCGATCCGGTCGAGATCTACGGGCCGGCTATCGGCCTACCACGCGCCCGGGGTAAGGTCAGTCGCGTCTATCCGGCCGGGTTTACCAAGATCAGTTCGCTCGGCGTTGAGCAGCAGCGGGTGAAGGTCGTCGTACGATTCGAGCCGGAGGACC